>JBAUZG010000001.1:0-14090 GCA_049585195.1 Bryobacteraceae bacterium
AGCCCCCAAATGGCATGCATGACCTTTCGCGCCTGGCCAGGGTAGGACTTACGGATAGAAACCAGAATCAGGTTGTGGAACACGCCCTCGGCGGGCATCGAGATGTCGCGAATTTCGGGCAACTGCAATTTCATCAGCGGGAGGAAGATGCGCTCGATGGCCTTGCCCATGTAGAAATCTTCCATGGGAGGTGGGCCGACGATGGTTGCCGCGTAGATGGGCTTCCTGCGGTGAGTGATGCATTCGATGTGGAAGACGGGATAGTCGTCGTCGAGCGAATAGAAGCCGGTGTGATCGCCGAAAGGGCCTTCGCGCTTGAGCTCGCCTGGCTCGACATAGCCTTCCAGCACAATTTCGGCGTTGGCGGGAACCTCGAGATCGGACGTTTCGCACTTCACCATTTCAACGGGCCGGCCGCGCAGGAATCCGGCGAATAGCATTTCATCGATGTCGGGCGGCAACGGAAGTAAGGCCGAAAACATAGTCGCAGGGTCGGAGCCGATCGCAACGGCAACGGGCATGCGGGCTTTTTTGCCTTCGGCCACGAACCGGCGATAGTGTTCGGCTCCTTGCTTATGCTTCTGCCAGTGCATGGCGGTGGTTTGGCCGTCGAACACCTGCATGCGGTAGATGCCGCAGTTGCGCTTGCCTGTTTCGGGATTACGCGAGAAAACCATCGGCAAGGTGATGAATCGGCCTCCGTCTCCCGGCCAACAATGCAGAATGGGGAAAAAATCGAGCGAGAAATCGCCGTGCCGGATGATTTCTTTCGAAGGCCCGCCGCTGACCAGTTTAGGGAACGAGGACGAAATTTCCTTCAACTTCGGCAGCATTTTCAAGGTGTCGACAAGGCCTTCCGGTTTCTGCATTTGAAGAAAGCCGGCGATGTGTTGCGCGATGTCTTCGATGCTCGAGACACCGAGAGCGATCTCCATGCGCCGTGTACTCGCGAAGAGATTGATGGCGAGAGGCACTGAAGAGCCTTTCGGTTTTTCGAACAGCAGAGCTGGTCCCTGCTGCTTCACGGCGCGGTCCGCAAACTCGGTGATCTCGAGATGGGGATCGACCTCGAATGGAATTCGTTTCAGCTCGTGCTGCTTATCGAGGGCACGAAGGAAGCTGCGCAGATCGTCAAAAGGCATCGTGGCTACTCACACCCATTATCATGAGATGGATTTATGAAAACCGTGTTGATTACCGGCGCTAGCCGCGGGATTGGAAAAATTTGCGCCCTGACCTTAGCCGCGTCCGGCTATCGAGTGATTGTGGCGGCACGGACCATCGAGAAACTCGAAGAAACTGCGCGCGAGGTACAAGCTTCGGGCGGCGAAGCGCATGTCATCGAGATGGATATGGGCACAGAGGAATCGATCAAGTCTGCAATCGGCTCTGTTCTCAACGATGTCGGCCAAATCGACATTCTGGTGAACAACGCGGGCATTACGAAAGACGGGCTCGCCATGCGCATGAAAGCCGCCGATTGGAACCAGGTGATTGCGACAAATTTGACGGGCGCATTCTTCGCGATACAGCAGGTTCTGCCACGTATGATGCGCGAGCGATGGGGCCGGATTGTGAATATCTCGTCGGTGGTGGGCGAAACGGGAAATGCGGGGCAGGCGAACTATGCGGCTTCGAAGGCGGGTTTGATTGGGCTGACAAAGGCGCTAGCCCAGGAGATCGGAAGCCGGAATATCACCGTGAACGCAGTGTCGCCGGGTTACATCGAGACGGATATGACGCGTGGATTGTCGCAGGAACTCAAAGACAAAATGATTGCGCAGACGCCGCTGAGGCGAATGGGAACGGCGGAGGATGTGGCGCATGCGGTGAAGTTTCTGGCAAGCGACGAAGCGGGATTTATTACGGGACATGTGTTGGACGTGAACGGCGGAATGTATATGTAGACGCGGCTTTTCTAAGCAGCTATCTTCTCAGAATTTGCACGTTGCCGTTGTTGTCGCTGATCTTCAAAGGGCACTGGCCGCTGCCGATAGTCCCCGAAATGGCGCTTCCCGAGCCGCCGTTACTGGTCAGGTTTCCGACGACATTAAGCGGCAGCTCGGATTGAATTTTGCCGAAAGATGTATTGGCCATCACATGATAGCTGGCGTTTCCCGGGAGATGGATGCGAACGGGCGAGAAGGAAGTTCGGATTTCAATGGGACGGCACGAGCCTCCGTTCACGTTTACTTCGACAACGCCGTTCTGATTTTCGACCGTAACGGCTCCAGAGACTCCGTCGAGCAAGACAGGACCGAAGCTGGTGTTGACGGTGGCGTCGCCATGAACATCGGACGAGCGCACGCCGCTGTTAGCATTGCGCACAGTGATCGAGCCAGTGTTTTCGGTATGAACCAGGCCAAAGCTGTTTTGCACCGTGACGCTGCCCTTCGCGTTTGTGACATTGACGGAGCCATTGTTATCGGTGATCGTGGCGCTGCCCGAGATTTCGCCGATATCAACCTGGCCGAACGAGCTCTGAACGGTGACACTGCCTTGTGCGTTGCGCCCGTTGACCGATCCATTCCTGGTGTTCACGGTGACATCGCCGTTGATGTTCGAGAACAGTACGGGGCCAAAGCCGGTGTTCAGGGTGGCCGGACCTTTCACGTTATTAGCTTCGACTTTTCCGTTTGAATTATTGACCGTGATCGGGCCCTTGAGATCGGAAACGTTAACCGATCCAAAGGAGTTGTTGATGGTGGCCGGACCGCCCGAGTCGGAAAGATTCACCGAGCCGTTCGAGTTGACAATGCTGGCGGATTTGGAAACGTTCGACACATCGACCGAAGCGAAGCGGTCGCGAATCGAAGCGTTGCCGGTAATATCGGAAACATTGACCGAAGCGTTGCTGTTTTCAACAGTAAGGTCGCCGTGGTTGTCGCTGGCTTGAATGGAAGCGAACGAATTTTCGAGCCGTTGATTACCGCGGCCATCGCGGAAAGAAAGCGATCCATGCGAAGTCTTGATATCGCAATCCGCCCTGACGCCGCTGACATCGACCGCGCCGAAGGAGTTTCGGATCTCGAGGGGAGCGCTTTGCGGAACGGTTATTTCGTAGTGAACGGTATAGGAGACGTTGCGCATTCCGAAAAAAGAAGAGGGGCGCTCAGGATAGCGCGTCCGGACGGAAACGAGCGAGCTCGAAGGCTCAACCAGGATAGCGATGTTATCGGCAAAGGATTTCGCTTCGTTAGAATCGGGCGCGGATACACGGATATCGGCGTGAATAGTGACATCGGAAGAGGAGTGAGTGCGAACCACAACGTCGCCGAGACTGTGCTCGAGCCGGAATCTCTGCCCAGCCTGCATGGTGAGGGTTTTATCGAAGGAGCGAGTGTATTCGTCGCGCCCTAACAGACAGACCGACAGGCAAAGGAGGGCGAGGCTAATTCTTCTGATCATGTTTAACCAGGTCTTCAAGCGTCTGCTGCTTTTCGCGATAGAGCGCGGCCAGTTCCATTTGTAACGAGGTGTTGAAACGGTTCTGTCGAAGATTTGCGCGGACATCGCCGATGGCGGAATCGAGCATCACAAGCTTTTCGCGATATGCGACGGCGAGCGGAGAGTTTGCCGTTTTCAGCTTTGGCTCAGCCAGCGCATAGAGCTTCTCAATGGATTGGCGGTAAGCAGCTTCGTTCCGCTCGACGTCGCCAAGCGCCTGCTCGGTCAGAAACGAGCGGTCTTTCGCCGTTTCGGCGGGAGGCCGGATCCAATTGAACCACGCGAGGAGCACGGCTCCGATCAACACCGAGGCAGCCATAGCCCACAGTTTCCAATCGGTCCACCACACCGGTCGCGGGCGAGGCTGGGCGGCTAGCTTCTCGCGAATTCGGGGCCAAAGCTCCGGACTGTCCCACTCGTGGTGCAACTGTTTCGCCGCATCGGAGATTTCATTCCACAGACGCAACTCCCGGCGACAGGCGGCGCATATTTTCAGGTGCTCGCGCGCTTCCTGCATGAGCTCGGGGACGGCCAGAGCGCGTTCAAGGTCGCCACATTCAAACTTCATGATCGCGACTCCGTTAGCGTACGCTTCAGCTCGCGCTTGGCCTCAAACAGCCAGGTTCGCGATGTGCCCTCGGGAACTTCCAAAACAGCGGCGATCTCCGAGTGTTTGAGGCCTTCCACTTCGAACAACAGAAAGACGGTCCGGTGCCGCTCGTTGAGCCGATCGATGGCACGCTCGAGGGAGATGCGGAGGGGGACGTCGGTACGGCTTGGGACCTCGGCCAGCGGTGCGTTCTCTTTCAGACGCTGGCGTTTGCGGCCGGCGTCGTAACAGGTATTCAGCAGAATGCGATAGATCCAGGTACCGAGTGAGGACTGGCCCTCGAAGGCGTTTACAGAGCGATATACCTTGAGAAATGTTTCTTGCACGGCGTCTTCGGCGTCGGACCGGTTACCTAACATGTGAAACGCTATACTTTTCATGCGCGAAGCATGGATTTCGTACACGCGCTCAAAGGCGCGCAGGTTCCCGCGCTTGCAGCCGTCCACGAGCTGATCGTCGGGGGGCTCATCCGGCAGGCTAGCGGCAGCAAGTTGCGGCAACCCGATCTCCAGAACCATTTCTCGTCTTAATCTTGCGTGTTAGACGCCGCAAACCGTTTCGCCGTTTGGACGGGAAAAAGTAATTTTTCGCCCGTGAATCGCACCACCGGCCCGTTGGGATGGGCATGAGCGCGGTAAAATTTGGCAGGTGCAACCACCACTGACCCCATTGAGATGCCTTGAGCGGGCAATAACGGTATTTTCGAAGAAAATAGGCGTCGTTTGCGGGGAAAAGCGATTCACTTTCGAAGAGTTGGGACAGCGCTGCGGGCGGCTCGCTTCGGCGTTGAAGGCGCTGGGCGCGCAAAAGGGCGACCGCGTTGCGTATCTGAGCTTCAACACACATAAGCTGTGGGAAGGTTATTTCGGAGTGCCTCAGGCGGGCGCCGTCTTGATGCCGCTGAATGTGAGATTTTCGATGACGGAACTTGCAGGAATTGCAACGCACGCGGAGCCTCGCATCCTTTTTTACGAAAATGATTTTGCTCCTGCTGTTCAGCAGCTACGTGCAAATTGTCGAAGTATACGGCATTTTGTCGCTCTGGATGAGGCGACGGAAGAGAAGCTTCATTACGAGACGCTGTTGGAAGAACACGCGCCGGCGCCGCTCGATCTATTCGTTTCGCGCGACGAAGATTTGGCAGAGCTGTTTTATACCAGCGGTAGTACGGGGACACCGAAAGGAGTGGCTTTGTCACACCGGGCGCTCTACTTTCATGCGCTCGCGGTAGCGGGACTCCGCGTAGATCCGAGGACCGCAGTCGACCTGTGCACCATTCCATTGTTTCACGCAAACGGGTGGGGACATGCCCATGCGTCCACAATGCTCGGGGTGAAACAGGTGATGGTGCGGCGATTTGATCCAGTCGGCGTGTTGCAGTTAATCGAGCAGCAGGGAGCCACCGACATGTCCATCATTCCGCTGATGGGAAACGCTCTTATCAGCGTGCCGCATGCGGAACGGTTTAATTTGTCATCAATGCGGCAAATCGCGATCGGGGGCGCCGCGTCTTCGCCCGCACTTGTCGAGCGTATGGAGAAGTTGTTTGGCTGTGAAGTCTATTCCGGCTATGGGCTCACGGAATCGGGTCCGGTGTTGACGATGGCGCGATTGAAATGGGACGGGCGTAACACGCCAGATGAGGAGCGATGGCGGCGGCATGCGTCAACTGGCTGGCCAATTCCGGGCGCTACAGTGCGCGTGGTGGATGAGCGAATGCGGGACGTGCCGAAGGATGGACAGACGATTGGCGAGGTGATCGCTTCGTCGGATTGGCTGATGTCGGGCTACTACAAAGAGCCCGAGGCGACGGCCGCCGTGATGACTGGACCTAATGGAGAACCGGGTGGAGTAGCTGATGCGCCGCTTTGGCTGCATACAGGCGACATGGCTGTATGGGACGAAGAATGCTACATCATGATCGTCGACCGGAAAAAAGAAATCATTATCAGCGGAGGCGAAAACATATCGTCGCTCGAAATTGAAAAGATTATTTACTCGCACCGCTCCGTGCAGGAATGCGCGGTTGTAGCGGCGCCTGATGAGCGCTGGGGAGAGATTCCGATCGCTGTGATTTTTCCGAAACCGGGAGAAACCGTCACCGAAGAAGAATTGCTTTCGCATTTGAGCCAGCGTCTAGGACGGTTCAAGTTGCCGAGGCGCATTCAGTTTGTGAATGAACCGCTACCCAAGACAGGTACCGGCAAGATCAAGAAAATGGAGATTCGCGAGCCGTTCTGGCGCGGCCAAGAGAAGCGGGTGAAGGGGTAAGAAGAGAGCATTAAGATCGAACCAAGAATACTTGAAATCCCCGAAAAGCTCCCTGCGATTAGCTTTCAGCGGTTGAATTCATAAGGCAGAGTGAATGAGATTTCAGAATCTTATGAAGCATACCGGACCGAGGCCGCCCAACCTTCTTCGCATTCTCACACTCAATCTATGGCAAAGATACGGAGATTGGGCTGCTCGGCGTTCGGTGCTGATTGACGGCATTCGCACCATACAACCGGATCTCGTGGCATTTGCGGAATCTATCAAGACGGACGACTACGACCAAACGAAGGAGTTATTGAACTCGGAATTCAGCATCGCACATTCGAAGGCCCGCGATTCAAGTGGAATGGGCGTTTCGATCGCGAGCCGCTGGCAATTTGGAGAAGTACAGTAGGTGGACCTGAACGTGGCTCCGCGAACGGCTGGGTTCCCCTGCACGAGTCTTGTCGCAGAGGTCGTCGCGCCGAGCCAGATTGGTCCGCTGTTGTTTGTGAATCACTTTCCGAATTGGCAGTTGAGTTTCGAATACGAACGCGAGTTGCAGGCGGTGTCAACTGCGCGTTTTGTGGAAGAGCGTATTGGCCAGGGCAACCAACAGGTAGTGATGGTGGGTGATCTCGATGCCGATCCGAACGCGGCCAGCATACGCTTCTGGTCCGGGCGGCAATCTCTGGGCGGTATCAGCGTCTGCTATCGGGATGCCTGGGAGAGCACACATCCTGAACTTGCGGGTCACACATTCACTCCCCAGAACCCGCTGGTGAAAGACGAGGTTGTGAAGGGCATGCGGCCATTCCGAGACTGGCCGTTCCGGCGCATCGACTACGTTTTTGTGCGTTTTGGAGCGCACGGAGGAAATGCATTAGATATTTTGGCGTGCGAGCGCATCTTTGACGAGTCTGTCGACGGCGTATGGGCCAGTGATCATTTCGGCCTTGTCGCCGATCTCGTAAGAGTGCCTGCGCAGGAGTGAACTGGGGCGGCTCGAATAAAAGCCGGAGATTTCAGGCGCTTGCCCTTGCAACGAAACATTGGCGCTGTCGTAGACGGTGAACGGCGTGCCTGATGCAAGGCTCACGATGGTGTTCAATTGCCAGCTGTTCACGAAGAAACCGGCTGCTTTGGGGGCGTCATGCCACTGAGGCAAGCCATAACTTCCGCTCAAGACAAAGCGCTGCGTCGCATCGAGGAGCGACGGACGTGTTCGGCGCTCAAATCGAATGGATTCTGCGTAAGATCGTTCTCGCCCGCTACGAGGGTTGGCGCCGAACCCGCCATGTTGAGGCTCGAAATGTAATCGAGGCTTTTGGACCACCAATATGAGGCAAGAAAACCGAGGTTGCGCATGAACTGGCGCGAAAACGCTGCCTGAAGAGCGTGATACGTCGAGCTCCAGCCGTCGGAAATAAGGCCAACGGAAGCGAACGAGCACGAGCCCTGAGCATTGCAATCGGCGTACTCGCGGCGCTGATCGGCATTTTGTTCGGTGGCATCGGGTCCATAAATGGCCGGATTCGCTTCAATGAAGCGCGGCAGATGCGTGCCCTTGTTTCCAACGTAGCGGACATCGAGCAAATAGTCTTTGCCCAGAACTCGTTCGATCGAAAAATTCCAATTTCTGCGAATAAGGAGGCGCCATACCAGGCTGGACGGTCAGCACGGTTGCCGGGCGGACAAAGGCTTGAGTAGCGAAGCGCGGTGTTTGGCCGTTGTAGGGGTCGGTGAAATTCAACCCTGGACCTGATAGCTGGAAAGCCTCCGTCCACGGCAGAGCTCTGACGGCGGCTTGCAATGGACCGCCCGCTACAACGTCGGCGTTTGAGACGCTGGCCGCGGAAGGGTTGGTTACTAATCCTTCAAGAACACCTGTGGGATCCTGCGCACGAGCTAGGCCACACAAGCAAACGAACGCCACCACAAACTTGCCCATTAACGAGAACCCCCCTCTGCCCCTCGGGAAAGATTAAGGGTTCAGCGAAGGCCACACAATAGTTAAAACCGTGTAGTGTATGAAACAGGCATCGCCCGTATAATTGGGTGGTTTCGCATCTGAGGAGGTGCGTGATGATGGAGCGTAAGCGCCCCGGTCTTCTTTTTTCTCTCGTCCTTGTTGGCTGCCTGGTTCTGGGGTTGAGTGCGATCGCGTATCCGATCTATATCATCTGGCCATTCCGTCCGCAGGGTGTTCGAGAGCTAGCAGCTGCGCTGGCGGTGTTGCGATTACGTCCTTGGATCGAGATTTTCAGTGTAGTAACTTGTCTGATCGCACTCGCCTGGTATTGGAACCAGCAATCGCGAATTCTACGCAGAACACTGGGTGTTTTGGGGACTCTGTTGGTTGGCGGTGTGGCGTGGCTGTCGCGGATCAACATTTATGAAGTCATGTTTCATCCTGATGACCACCCTTCTTTCTCCGCCGTCTCTGGATCGAAACTTGACGGCGACGAGAAGGTTATTGCGGTGAACATCGAAGGCGCTGCCCGGGCGTATCCTATTCGCATCATGTCTTACCATCACATCGTGAACGACACGGTTGGGGGCGTGCCGATAGCCGCCACGTATTGAACGCTCTGTCACACCGGTCTGGTGTTACGGAGAGAAATCGACGGGCTGCGGCTGACGTTCCATCTGGCCGGCATTAATAACCAGAACTTCCTCATGCGCGATGAGGAGACTGGAACCTATTGGCAGCAGATCAGCGGTGTTGCGATTGCCGGACCATTGGCCGGGCGCAGACTACAGTTTGTCTCCTCCGACGAGCTTACGTTCTCGCTCTGGAAAGCGGAGCAGCCCCACGACTCCGTGCTGAACGACGTCAAGGCTTATTCTCGATACTATGCGCGCAAGGATTGGGACGTTCGGATGAAGAAAGCTCCCACAGTCCTGAGTTACGCGGAACCAGGGCTTGCGCCACGGGACTTGATGCTTGGGATCCGAGCCTTTGGCGCGAGTCGCGCTTTCCCCTATGAAAGCGTCATCAAACAGAAGCTGGTCGAGGATCATGTTGGGTCCGAACCGGTAATGTTAGTGATTGGGCCGGACGGGCAGTCCGTGAGAGCTTTTCGACAGAAGATCGGCGGCTTTGAGAGTACACCAGATTTTTATCGCGTTCTAGACAGCGACACGAAGGTCCCGCTATCGGTAACCGCCCGCGCCGCCTTGCTAATGGACTCGGCTACGGGAAGCCAGTGGAATTTTCAGGGCTGCGCAATCTCCGGTAAGTTGCAAGGACAGTGCCTCGAGCGCGTCGAAGTAACGAAGGACTATTGGTTCGACTGGCGCCACTACAACCGAGACACAACCGTTTTTGGACACAAGCGCAATGGGGCCGACCCTAAGGCGCCATCGCCGCCAGCGACTCCCTAACGGTGGGAGTCTTCCTTGTTTGAATACGCTCTCGGCGAACCTGATGAAACTTCGAAAGGACCGTATTCGCGCGTGCGAGCTTCTCAATTCGCTCCGCGTATGATGCGAGTTTCGCGCGAGGAATGACGAAAACGGCCACATCATCAGTGAGAATGTCGAGGTACGCGCGAGCGCCGCAACAGCCAAGGCTTAGCGCCAGGCGGCCCGTGGTCATCACCTGCGGCACTACGGCGCATGCGGGCCGCCCGAGCGCCGGCGGATTTTGATTTTCTACCTGCTGGGTGGCCTCCGAGCAGATGAGCGTTTGATTTGCATTCACGAAAAGGATGACGACATCGGGCGCGAGCGGAGCTTTGGCAAGTGCAGAGTAAATGACGTATTGGGGCTGCCACTGAAGGACGGGGATTAACGCAAGATCTTGCACCCTCACGTATTCCAGCTCGCCAAACACCTTGAAAGCGTCAATGAGATCCACCTGCTGCCCCGGCGAAGTCTCCAAATTCTGCGTGTAGACGCCAACGGCGCACAGGTTATGGTCTTTAGCGGATGTAGCAAGTGGGGCGGTCACAGCATCTTCCCAGAAACGGCAGCCCGCGGGAACGCGCCCATTATATTGAGGCACGCCGTCCGGGACGTGCGAGGCGAACGAGATGGCCGCCGGCGCTTGCGGGAGATTCAGCGACTCGGCCAGGACGTCTGAAATCTTCGAATAATCACTTTGCTGGAGCATTTCCCTCTACTCTAAATCCCATCTCGGCGATGAACGATCTCAGCGAACCGTCAGTCACCGACTTAGGTTCGAACTCGATCCACACCGTCCCTTCGGGATAGCGCGATCTGGATCGGATTACGCCTTTCTGCTGTCGGAGCATGGTGTCAAGACCCACTGCACAGGTGCCTTGATGGGAACACCCTGCGCCCGCAGAGCAATCGCCAGCGGCGCTACGATAAACGCGGCTAGTACGTTGTTTGAAATGGGCGCCTCTTTGATTTCCGGAAAGCCCTGGAGCAAGCGAGGCAGAAAGATTTCGCCGCTTTGCGAGAATTTCGAAATATAGTCTGTTGCCGGGCACGTAAGCTGGCATGTTACAGGAGGCGAGCGGAAACGAATACCCAAAAATTTGGCATCTGTTTGCGTTTCGTCCACAAGCGACCGAACACCTGGCCAAATTTACCCAAGAGACGATGCGGGGCGAGGCGCCGGTAAGTCCTGGTCTCAGGGAACTGATCGCAGCGTTCACATCCGGCGGCAATCAGTGCCCGTTTTGAACGAAATATCACGCTGCAGTTGCGGCGGAATTGCTTGGCAGCGAGGAATTGGTTCAACAGGTTTTGCACGACCTGGAAGGCTCTTCGCTCTCCGAGAAAGAAAAGGCCCTCTTTCGATTTGTGGCCAAAGTGAATCATGAAGCAGCTCGAATCGGCAGCGAAGATATCGAGCTTCTCCACGGTGCTGACTGGACGGACGAAGCTATTTACTGCGCGATTACGGTTTGCGCGCTCTTTAATTTCTACAACCGCTGGATCGACGCTAACGGTGTGTGCGCCATGTCGGACGAAGTGCACCGCCAATTTGCCAAGCGAACAGCCGAGAACGGCTACATCCGCCGCTAACAAGATCGCGGCTTGACTAACCGTTTTCCTCTATTGATCGGCATGCGGAACTCCATTAGCCTAGAGCGACGACGAGGTTAGCAACTCATGCCGCACATCAAACTTCCCGAAGGACTGCCAGGCATTCGCGGCCCGATGGCTTTTCGGCCAGAAACGTCGAAGCCCCTGAATGAACTTGTAGAGGTTCTGCTCCACGACCCTCATACGCTTACGCCCGGAGAGCGCGAGCTCATCGCAACATACGTTTCTTCGCGAAACGATTGTTATTACTGCCAAACAGTTCATGGCGCCATTGCGGCCGCCCACCTCAATGACGACGAGGAGTTGGTTCAGCAAGTGAAACGCGATTTCGAACGTGCCGCAGTCTCCGACAAACTCAAAGCGCTGCTGGTAATCGCCGGAAAGGTGCAACAAGGCGGCAAACATGTAACCCACGAGGACATCGACCGCGCTCGAAAACACGGAGCGACCGATTTGGAGATTCATGATACGGTCCTCATTGCCGCTGCATTCTGTATGTACAACCGCTACGTGGACGGGCTGGCGACTTTCGCACCGCAAGAGTCAAGCTTCTACAGGCAACGTGGGCACAAAGTCGCTGCCGAGGGTTATCTCGCCGTGAACCGGGAGTTAGCAAACATCGGCGGGGCCGCCGTGGCCAGTTCGAAATAATGCGAACCGATGCGGGTCGATAGCCGAGAACAGTTTTAGTTATCCAGGCTGGCGCGTGGCACTGGCCTCTTCAGCCTGCATATTCGTTAGTTTCGCTTCCTTATTTGTCTACACATTCGGCATCTTTCTGAAACCGCTAGCTGCCGAGTTCGACTGGACGCGCGAGGCTGTCTCGGTGGCCTTCGGCGTCGCCGCTTTTGCGATTGCGGCCTGCGCATCTGGCTTATACTCGCGCCCTTTCCACCTGGGTTGAAGCACGGCGCGGAGCCACTTTCGCCGTGCTGCTTGCGGGTGGCTCGCTCGGTGCAATGGTTCTTCCATTGGTGGCACAAACGCGATGGTGCACGGCGAATTCGAAGGCAATGACATGTTGGAATATTTCGGCGAGCAACTCAACGGCTTTGCCTTTACAAGCCATGGATGGGTACAAAGCTATGGTTCTCGTTGCGTGAAGCCGCCCCTCTTGTTCGGGGATGTTTCGCGGCCGCATCCGATGAGTGTCACATGGGCGCTATGCGCAGTCCCTCACAACACTGCCAGTAAAGGCCATGCTGACCGGGCCGGTCACAATGCTGGAATGGTCCTTCGTCCGTAACGATTTGCCACGTGCGGAAAGCTGCTTTCAGATCGCGCGCTGGCTCTTCGGGAGGAAGTGGCGGACCTCGAGGCTGCCGGCGTGCGCGTCATTCAGGGGACGAGCCTACCTTGCGTGAGGGCTTGCCTTTGCGCAACGCGGATCGAGCGGAGTACCTACGCTGGTCTGTCGATGCTTTTCACCTCGCAACTCTGGAGTAAAAGATGGGACGCAGATCGGAAACTTCGGGGCAAGCCGACAGCAACGTCGTCCTGATGGAAGGGATCGCGTTATCAGTCTTCCGAATCAGATATATGAAGTTTCTCGGATTCAATCTCTACACGCTTCGCCCATAAAGGGTAATCAAGGCCAGCCAGCCTGTTGAGAAAAATTGCCTGAATTACGAGGAGCGCGACAGCGATCTCAATGATGATCAAATAGGAGGGTTTGGTCACAATGCCGAGCGAAATAATGAGCGTTGTGGCGCCCGCCGGCGGATGAGCAGCCTTCAAGAGAATCATCAGAGCGCTCGTCGATGCGAGTGAGAGCGCCGCTGCCAGAATGCGGCTCGAATCGACACCCACGACAGTAGCCGGAGGTGCGTGATGCAGCCCCATTAATAGTAATGATCCGTAACCACAAAGGATGCCAATGGCATGTCCATAAATCGTGTGGCGGGGAGAAGCTGTTGGAGATAGTGGCGTGTAAAAAGCAAAATGGCTGTCGGCCCCTAACGAAGGGAAGACAAAGGGGCTGTGAGAAATCATCGCGACACCAGCGAGGATCGCAATCGTGACGAAGCCATTGACAAACATGAACAGCGCCCAGATCGAGCGCCCGGGAAAACGCTCCCGCAGACGGGTGAAACGGAGACGCGAAAGCAGGCCATGCGCGACGGTGGGTTCTAATACGGCCAATGGGCGCCGGTACTGCGATTTTTTCTTCGGCATAAGCTTCACAGCTCAAAGCGCCCACGCGATTTCATCTGTGGCGCGCTGGCGGACCCGGACGTTGTTTAGCATGCCACGTGTTCCGATGCTCCGTGGACGACATAAGATGCCGAGCAGCGCCGGGAACAAAAAGAAGGTGGCATTACGGCCAGATGTAATCCCCATCTTTACGCGAAGGACTTGCCGTCCTACTGTTTGAGACAGCCTGCTTCAGCCAAACGATCCAGAAGCAGGTGGAAATAGATGAGCCCTCCATACGCTCTCCATCTACGGGAGATACGTGCGACTCCCCGGTAATCGAGAGGTTTTCGCAGCTTGAGCCAGCGTGCCAGATTATTTCGTGCTCCCACATCGTCGCCGGGGAAGATATTCGTTCTCCCCAAACCACGCAATAAAACGTACTCCGCGGTCCACCGCCCAACGCCACGAATGTCGAGCAACCGAGCGATCGCATCCTGATCATCGGCGGATGCCAAGCGCTCAAGGTCAAGACGCCCCGCCGCAAGTGCAGATCCCAATTCGATCAGAGCACGGCTCTTGTTGGAGCTGAATCCGAGCTTTTGCAGCTCTGGCGCCTTTGCGG
>JBAUZG010000002.1:0-10851 GCA_049585195.1 Bryobacteraceae bacterium
CACCTCGGCCCGCTCAAAATACGCGCCTTCGAGGTGAATCACTGGGGAGCGAGAATGCGCACCGATACATATCGCGGCTACAACGGTTACATCATCGAGACGCCCAAGCATCGCATCGTTTTCGGCGGCGACACTGCCTTCACGCGTTCGTTCCGATCCGCCAAGGGCGCGCGCTCAACGGACTTGGCCATCATGCCTATCGGAGCTTACGAGCCGTGGATTCGATACCACTGTAATCCCGAACAAGCCTGGGAAATGGCCCAAGACTGCGGAGCCGAGTACGTGCTCCCGGTCCATCACCAAACCTTCATGCTCGGCCGCGAGGCCTACCGCGAACCTATCGAACGCCTCGTCCGCGCCGCCGGACCCCGCCCCGACCGCGTCTGTCTCCACGAAATCGGCCAAGAATTCCACCTGTAGGGGCGAGGCCTGCCTCGCCCTTGACCGGGCCTGCCTCGCCTACCCACTCTCCCCCACCTTCAACACCGCCAAAAACGCCTCCTGCGGAATGTCCACACGCCCCACGCGCTTCATCCGCCGTTTCCCCTCTTTCTGCTTCTCGAGCAGCTTGCGCTTGCGCGTAATATCGCCCCCATAGCACTTCGCAAGAACATTCTTCCTCATCGCCGAAATCGTTTCCCGGGCAATAATCTTCGTCCCAATCGCCGCTTGCAGCGCCACTTCAAACATCTGCCGCGGAATCAGCTTCCGCAAACGCTCGATCAACGCCTTCCCACGGTCATAGGCAAACTCCCGGTGAACAATAATCGACAGCGCATCAACCGGCTCTCCCGCCACCAGCACATCCAGCTTCACCATCGGCGACACGCGATGCCCCGACAAGTGATAGTCGAGCGAAGCGTAGCCGCGCGACGCCGATTTCAACCTGTCGTAAAAATCAAGCACAATCTCGTTCAGCGGCAATTCATACAGCAACAACACCCGTCCGCTGCCGATGTACTCGAATTTCTTCTGCACGCCGCGCTTCTCCTCGAGCAGCTTCAAAATTTCGCCGATATATTCTTCCCGCGTGATCACCGTCGCGTCGATAATCGGCTCTTCCACTTGCTCGATATTCGACGGCTCCGGAAATCGCTGCGGATTATCTACCTCGATCACCTCGCCGGCCGTTGTCGTGACCCGGTAGCGCACGCCCGGAGCCGTCGTAATCAGATCGATATTAAATTCCCGTTCCAGACGCTCCTGAACAATCTCGAGATGCAGCAAGCCCAAAAAACCGCACCGGAACCCGAATCCCAGCGCAGTCGAGTTCTCCGGCTCAAAGCTAAACGCGCTGTCGTTCAGCCTCAGCTTCTCCAAAGCGTCCCGAAGCAATCCGTGCTCGTGCGATTCCACCGGATACAAACCCGCAAACACCATCGGCTTCACTTCTTGAAAGCCCGGCAGAGGCTCGCTTGCGGGCGTTTCATCGTCCGTAATCGTGTCACCCACCTGCGCGTCCGACACCGTCTTGATATTTGCGAACACGAAACCGGCTTCGCCCGCTGTCAGCTCCGCGCAGGCCACCGGCTTAGGAGATTGAAAGCCCAGCCCCTCCACCTCATAAGTGCTGCCGTTCGACCACAGACGAATCTTCTGCCCCAGCCGCAAGCTCCCATCCACCACTCGCGTCAAAATGATCACGCCGCGGTACGGGTCGAACCACGAATCGAAAATCAGCGCCCGCAGCGGAGCTTCCGGATCCCCCTTCGGAGGTGGAATCCGCCGTACCACTGCTTCCAGAGTCTCCTTGATGCCCACGCCTTGCTTGGCGCTCGCAAGTATCGCATCGCTCGCGTCCAGTCCAATTACTTGCTCGATCTGCTCACGGATCCGATCGGGTTCAGCCGAAGGCAGATCGATTTTATTGATCACCGGAATGATCTCGAGATCGTGACTGAGAGCCAGGTACGTGTTGGCCAGCGTCTGTGCTTCGACGCCCTGCGATGCGTCCACCACCAGCAGCGCCCCTTCGCACGCCTGAAGGCTTCGCGATACCTCGTAGGTGAAATCCACGTGCCCAGGCGTGTCAATGAGATTCAACTCGTAGGTATTCCCATCCTCCGCCGGATAATTCAACCTCACCGCATGCGCCTTAATCGTAATGCCCCGCTCCCGCTCGAGGTCCATCGTATCGAGCACTTGCTCCATCATTTCCCGCTGCGAAAGCGCGCCGGTGAACTCGAGCAGCCTGTCCGCCAGAGTTGATTTCCCGTGATCGATATGCGCAATGATAGAGAAATTGCGGATGAAGCGGGAATCCATGCGGTAAACTGAGGGTTAAACCGAATTATCCCATAGCGTCACACCCGCGCCCGTCTGCTGATGAGCGCACAGCCGTTTGGTGGCGTTGTGCGCGATTCAGAAGATTTGAATTTAAACAACATTTTGCGGCAGCAAACTGGCATGCCTTTAACGACGCTTCAAGGAAATCTCGACGCCTCCGGCCTTCGCATCGGAGTCGTCGTCAGCCGCTTCAACGAATTCATAACCGAACAATTGGAACGAGGCGCATTAAAAATGCTCGAAGAACGCGGCTGCAAAACCATCATTGTCGCCAGGGTCCCCGGCGCCTGGGAGCTGGCCATCGCCGCTCGAACGCTTTCCCCGCAATGCGACGCAATCGTCGCCCTCGGCGCCATCGTCCGCGGCGATACGCCTCATTTTGAGTACGTCTGCCAGGGCGCAGTCGAGGGCCTAAACCGAGTCAGCCTCGATCTCGGAATTCCGGTTGCCTTCGGCGTTCTCACCACCGACAATCTTCAACAGGCCATGGATCGCGCGGGCGGCGTCAGCGGAAATAAAGGAAGCGACGCTGCCGAAGCCGCAATCGAAATGGCGAATCTAGTAAGACAGCTAAAGGAGCGGAACTAGCCATGGCTGCCCGCCACCGCTCGCGAAAGCGCGCCCTTCAGGTTCTCTTTGAATGGGACCTCCGCCGCGAGCCAATCGATCGCGCCATCGGCCACTATTACGAGACCCTCTATTCCGAAGAGCAGGAAAAGGAGCCCAAGCCCGACAAGTTCATGGAAGAGCTCGCCCGCGGTACCGCTGCTCAGGCGGTCGAGATCGACAAGCAGATTGAAACCAAAGCCGCCAACTGGCGCCTCGAACGAATGGCCGCCGTCGATCGCAATATCTTGCGCATGGCCGTTTACGAGCTAAGCCTCAACCAGCTTCCCGCGCCCATTATTATCGACGAAGCGCTCGAGCTCGCCCGCCAGTTCTCCAACCACGAATCGATTTCATTCATCAACGGCGTCCTCGATGCCGTCTACAAGCAAGCCATCGCCGCCACCTCCAGTTAAAATCGGGCAATGTCTCTCGAGACGCCACCACTCCTCCGCGAGAAAAATGCGCTAGTCACCGGCGCGAGCAAAGGCATCGGCAAAAGCATCGCTCTCGCTCTTGCATCCGCCGGCGCAAACGTCGCCGTGAATTACAACTCCGATCGCGATGGAGCAGAAGCCGTTGCCGCCGAAATCCAGAAGATGGGCCGCCGCGCCATGGCAATTCACGCCGACGTTGGTGTTGCCGCCGACGTCGAGCGCATGTTCACTGCCGTCTTCGAACAATTCTCGCCGCTCACCATTCTCGTGAATAACGCGGGCATTCAAACCTGGAAGCCGATGCTCGATCTGCTCGAGAGCGAATGGGACCGTGTCATCGCCGTAAATCTGAAAGGCTGTTTCCTGTGCACACAAACCGCCGCACGCCACATGCGCGACCTTCATACCCCCGGAAGCATCATCAACATCGGGTCAGGCTGCAACAAGGTGGCCTTCCCCAACCTCTCGAACTACACCGCAAGCAAAGGGGGAATCGAAATGTTCACCAAAGTGGCTGCGGCTGAACTCGGCAAGCTCAATATCCGTGTGAACTGCGCCGCCCCTGGCGCTATTGAAATCGAGCGCACCAAGCTCGAAGCCGGCGACTATGCCGGAACATGGGCCCGATTGACGCCGCTAGCCCGCATCGGTGTGCCCGACGATGTCGCCCGCGTGGTCGTGTTTCTCGCAAGCGACGCCGCGGCCTTTGTAACAGGGCAAACCATCTGGATCGACGGAGGCTTATTCTCCCAACCCGCCTGGCCCTATTAACCGACCCGCGGCGTGCTACAACCGATCAACAATTCTAACTACACGACCGCCTAACCGAGCCGCGACCGCAAGGGAGCGGACTCCCCCCTACTGCGGCAACGTCACGCACTCCATCCAGAAACTCTTAATCTGCTGAGCAGCCGAAATCAGATCGTCCAGGCTCGAAGGCTTCCGTAAATACGCATTCGCGTGCGAATCGTACGCCCGGCGAACATCTACATCCGCGCGCGATGAAGTCAGAACGATAATCGGAATCCGCCTTGTACTCGGATTCGTCTTCAGCCGCTCCAGTACGTCATGCCCGCTGATCTTCGGCAGATTTAGATCTAACAGGATCAGGTCAGGCCATGGCTGAACCTTTTCGCCAACCCGCTTTTCCACCATGTCCAGCCCTTCGGCGCCGTCTTTGGCGACTTGTATGTGAATATTCGCGCGCAATTCGCGGAACGCTTCCTCGAGTAGCCGGACATCTCCGGGATTGTCCTCAATCAATACGACTTCGACAGGCCTCGTATGACTTTTCAACGCCATCCCGTACCGCACTTAGAATCTAGAACTATAACAAACACAACTAACCCCTCTGGTCCGATCTGAACGCGACTCACTGCTGGCGATTGATAACCCTAAACCGAGCCGCGACCGCAAGGGAGCGGTCTTGCCGCGCACAAATACTAAGTGCCTACCCGGCGGTGTAAGTTATCAAGCAGTTCGTCACATTAAGATCGCACCCAGAGAAATCCTAGTAATAGGGGTCGCCAGCCACGAAAAAAATTCGACAATCTTCTAAAGTTTCATCCAATTCTGCCGATTGCTCCTCAGAATGACAATCTCGTGGCGTCTGCTCCCTCTTGCGATTTGGTTCGCTTCCGTCGTTTTGGCTGCGCAGGAACAACCCGCATCTGGCCAGAACTCGTTGAGTCTTCAGGAACAGTCGGTTGCGCGCCAGATGGATGCCATCACATCCACAGCCGCTCAAAACCAGGCGGACTCCATTCGCACGCAGGCCGAGTCTTTGAGGCGTCAATACGGAACCAGCTCGGGAATTTGGACAAACGGGACCGATGCCACCCCAATTAAGGAAATTTCTAGCGCGCTTCCAGCCAAGCCCGTCGAAGATCCAAAGCCAGCTGACACGACAAATGTAAGCGCGGAAACGAACCCCGTACATACTGGCTTTTATACGGTACCCTGGCCAACCTCGCCCGACTTCGTTATGCCGAACGTGCAAGTTGCAACCACAGCTTGCGACCCCCTCGCGTCGTCTGAAGTGAATGCTCTAATCAAGGATGCGAGCACAAAGAATAAGCTCGATCCTTCTCTACTCCGAGCCGTGATGGTTCAGGAATCCGGTCTCCGCCCTTGCGCCGTCTCAACCGCGGGAGCCATGGGCCTCATGCAAATCATGCCCGACACCGCCGGCGATCTGGGCCTTGCCGATCCCTACGATCCGGCCGCAAACGTCGACGCCGGCGCGCGCTACCTGAAACAGATGCTCGATCGCTATCACGGAAACACCGCGCTCGCCCTCGCCGCCTACAACGCCGGCCCCGGCAGAACCGATCAAGCTAACGGAAACGTTCCCAACATCGCCGAAACCATCGGCTACGTCTCCCACATCCTCTCAAACATCCCACTCTACTAGCGTGGTATGCCGGTGGCGCGGACGATCGCGTAGCGTCGTCTGCGTGGCCGTCGCCATATAATCGCCGGTATGCGGGGCATCCTTGCAAAAGAAGCAATCATCGTTCTCCGCGGTCTCTACCGCGAACGCAGCTACACCATCGTCTCCATTCTGCTTCTCGCAATCGGAATCGGGCTCACCTCCGCCGTATTCACGCTCCTGTGGCAAGCCGTCTACGCCAGCCTTCCCGTGCCCGATCCCGCTCATCTCTATGCGCTGAGCACAAACGTAACCCACAACGGCCGAGCCGAAAGCGACGTCCCAGTCGGTCCTGCAGCAGTGTTCAGCCTGCCCACCTACCGCTATCTCGCCTCAAACTTCACAGCCGCGTCCGGCATAACAGCCCGTCACGGAGAGCTAGTAAACATCGAAACGCCGCAAGGACCCCAGCATTTACGCGCCGATTTCGTCGCGGGCAACTTTTTCGCCGTCGTCGGTCTTAAGCCCATCATCGGCCGTCCCATCGCCCCATCCGACGATACTCTCACGGGCGAGCACTTTTCGGCCGTACTCTCCTACAACTTCTGGCAGGAAGCATTCGGCAGCCAGCTGAGCGTGCTGAACAACACCATCCGCGTGAATGGACTACCGTTTCGAATCATCGGCATTGCGCCCAAAAATTTCACCGGCCTGATCTCAGGCCAGGCGCCACACATCTACTTGCCCGTCGCGGCCTACGCCGCTATCAACCCCGGCTGGAACAAATTCGACGACTGGAGTTTCCGCTGGTTGAACGTATTCGCCCGCCTGCCCGCACAAATGCCCCACGCGCGCGCCGAGGCAGAGCTGCAGCCGGTCTATCACGCCGCAGTTCGCGAGGAACTGGCCACTCAATCAACTCAATCGCCGGAATATCTTCGCGAATTGGCGCACGAGCACATGTCCCTCACCCCTGCGTCGCAAGGCCTTCATGCCATGCTCGACGAATGGCAGAAGCCGCTCGAAATCCTGCAGTGGATGACGCTAGCCGTCCTTCTGCTCACGTCTCTAAACGTTGCCGGACTCACTGTCGTCCGCGCAATTAAGCAGCGCCAAGAGACGCTTGTCCGCTACGCCATGGGCGCAAGCCGCGCCGCTGTCATGCGGCTTCACTTCATCCAAACCTTAACGCTCTCGATCGCGGCTGGAGCGGCCGCGCTATGGATCGCGCATTGGGGCGCTAAACTCCTCATCCATCTCGCCCGCATGGATCGCGGCGGCGCCGTAGGTTCGCAGCCAAACAGCCCAACCATCGCCTTCCACTCAATCGCCGTCATCGGAGCGGGCCTCCTGATCGGCCTGTTTCCCGCGCTATACGCCGCTCGAATCGATCTCGCTCGGGGCCTGAACGAAGGAGCCGGCACTCATTCCCTCGCACGGTCGCACGTCGTCGCGCGCCGCGGCCTGGCTGCCATGCAAATCGCTCTGTCGCTGGTCCTGGTCGTCGCCGCCGCGCTGTTTGCAAAATCGCTCCACTCCCTGACTTCCGTGCCGGTCGGCTTCAATCCCGACCGTCTGATGCTCTTCTCCATCGACCCAAAACTCTCCGGTGCCACCGTCCAAACCACCGAGCTCCTCTACTCACGCATCGCCAACCGGCTAAAAGAAACGCTTGGCGTAGCCGCAGTGAGCTACGGAACTGGAGGCCCGTTTCCGCAAGCCACTGACGTAGCTTTGATGTTCCCCGGAACGAGCCTTCATGCCCCGCATCAAAGCGGCATGCGTTCCCTCGTCGGGCCAAATTACTTCCGCACCCTCGGCATACCGATTCTCGCCGGCCGCGAATTCGACGAGCGCGATCGCCTCGGAGCACCGAACGCCGTTATCATCAACCAGAGCCTCGCAAAAAAGCTGTTCGCCAGCGCCAATCCCATCGGCCGGACCGTCGCCATGTTCAACGGCGTCGATCCCACTTGGCTCGCAACGATTATCGGCGTAGTGGCAGATTTTCATGTTTCATGGAAGCGTTCAAACGCCTCGCTGATATACACCGCCGCTCAGCAGGCGCCGCGCGTCTCCGAAATGACGTTCTATATACGAACGCTCGGCGGCGCCACGCTCACCGAATCGCAAATCCGCAAGCTCGTTCAAGACGAAATGCCCGGCCTATCCGCCTACGACCTCGCAACCATGCCCGCACGTATGTATGAATTCGCCTCCGGCGAACACGCCATGACGCTTTTAACCGCGGTCTTTGCAAGTCTCGCGCTACTCATCGCCGTAGTCGGAATTTATGGCGTCGTTTCGTACACCTCCTCGCTGCGGACGGTCGAGTTCGGAGTCCGCATCTCGGTAGGAGCCCAACATTCGGACATCATCTGGCTCATCGTACGCGAAGCCGCCCTCATCGTCGCAACCGGCCTGATTCTCGCCATCCCGTTCACTTGGCTCGCACTCGTCTCCATCCGCACCCAGCTTTACGGAATCACCTTCAACCAGCCGCTCATCTACACAAGCGCAATCCTGCTCCTGGCCGCCTCCGGTCTCACCGCCGCATTAATCCCCGCTGGCCGCGCCGCGCGAATGAACGTCCAGGCCGCCCTCCGCCACTACTAATTTTTCGTTTCCGCGACACGGTCATCCCGCTTCCGAACACCATGCGCCGACATCTTGCTGATAACAGGTTCACAAAAGCGGCACTCACCGTGCACAATCATTCCGATTGCGCACCATCCTCCAGGACTCGAGCTACGGCCTTCGCGGCCTTATCAAAACCGAGCCTTCACCGCTGTCGCCCTAGTAACGCTCGCCCTCGGAATCGGCGCAACCTCCGCCATTTTCAGCGTCGTCTACGCCGTCCTGCTGCGCTCGCTGCCATACCGCGATCCCGCACGGCTCGTCGCGGTCTACGAGGACATCAGCCAGGCCGGCTTCCCTCACAACACGCCAGCTCCCGGCAACTACGCAGCCTGGAGGGCTCAAACAGGCATCTTCCAGGATGTCGCCGCGTCGAAGGGAACTAGTTATGACTTAACTGGTTCCGGCGAGAGTCCGGAAAAGCTGGACGCCGCAGCCGTCACGCAGAACCTCTTTACTACGCTTGGAACAAAACCCGTGCTGGGCCGAACTTTCCTGCGCGAGGAAGACCGGCCGGAGGGCCCGAAAGTCGCCGTCATAAGCCACCGCCTCTGGCGCCGAAGGTTCGGCAGCTCTCCAAACATCATCGGCCAGCAGATTTTGCTGGACGATCTGAAATACACCGTCGTCGGAGTCCTCCCGCCCGGCTTCTCGTTCCCCAATAGCGAAACAGACGTCTGGACCCCGATCGCCTTCACGCCCAAAGAGCTGGCCGAATTCGGCTCTCACTATCTCGATGTAGTGGCGCGCCTCCAGCCAGGCGTCGCCATTGAGCAAGCGAATGCAGCATTGATGGTCCTCCGCGACCGGCTCGCCCGCCAGAACCGGGAAGTGGAAATGGTACAGCGCTTCTTCGCCGAGCTGCTCCAGTACAGCTACACCCGCGACTCGCGCCAGGGCCTCATTGTCCTATTCGCCGCCGTCGGCTTCATTCTGCTGATCGCCTGCGCTAACATTGCGAACCTCCTTCTATCGCGCGCCGGCACAAGACAGCGTGAGATCGCCATCCGCCGCGCCGTCGGAGCAGGCCGCGCCCGCATCGTGCGCCAACTTCTCACCGAAAGCGCCCTGTTGGCAATTGGTGGCGGCGCGTTCGGCATTCTGCTAGCCAAGTGGACGTTTGTCTTCCTCAAAAACTTAGTTCCACCGGACCTGACGGCTTCTGTCTCCATAACAATGGACTGGCCCGTAGTCGTGTTCAGCATTGGCGTCACGCTCCTCAGCAGCTTCGTCTTTGGCCTCGCGCCGGCGCTCCAGATCACGAAAATGGATCTGAACGAAGTCCTGAAAGAAGGTGGCCGAGGCATGGCGGGATCGAAACGCTCGCGATTGGGCGGCGCGCTCGTCGTCGGCGAAGTGGCGCTTTCTCTTATGCTGCTCGCGGGCTCCGCGCTCTTGCTTCGCAGCTTCGCCAATCTGCGCGGCATCAATCCCGGCTTCGAAGCCGATCATGTCTTAACCGCGCGCCTGAGCGCCCCAGTCCCGAAGTACAAGGACTTCACGAAACGCTCGGCGCTCTACCGTGCGATTCTCGATCGCGTACGCGCACTGCCAGGTGTCGAAAGCGCCGCCTTTACCAGCGCGCTCCCCTTGACGTGGGCAGGCGGCACAAACGGCTTCACCCCGGAGGGCGCTCTCGTCCATGTCAACGAAACCTACGACGCCAACAATCGCGTCGCAACGCCCGGCTACTTCGAAACCATGAAAATTCCGCTTCGCCGCGGCCGCTTTTTCGACGAGCGCGACAACCAAACCGCCGAGCCCGTAGCCATCATCAACGAAACCATGGCACGCAAATTCTGGCCCAACCAGGACCCCATCGGAAAACGGTTCAAACGCGCCAGTGCAAAGAACCCGAATCCCTGGGTTCGCATCGTTGGCATCGTCGGCGACGTACGGCAAATGCGTCTGAACGAACCGCCCCGCCAGGAGATGTATTTCCCCGACCCGCAATCCGAGAACAACTGGATGAAACTCCGCGATCTCGTCATCCGCACCAAAGTCAACCCGGAAAGCCTCGCAAGCACAATCCGGCAAGCCGTCTGGTCGGTCGATCGCGATCAGCCCGTCTCCGATGTGATGAGCCTCGACGATCTTCTCGATAAAGAAGTAACGCGCTGGCGCGTCGAAGCAACATTATTGGGAGCGCTCGCGCTGCTTGCTCTCACGCTCGCCTGCGTAGGCATGTACGGAGTCCTCTCATATCTCGTCACACAGCGAACGCCGGAAATTGGCATTCGCCTCGCGCTCGGCGCAAATGCCGCCAACGTCTTCCGCAGCGTAACCGGACATGGAATGAGCCTGGTTGCCGTAGGAATCGCCATCGGGCTCGTCTGCGCCCTCGGCGTCTCGCGTCTCCTTGCCAGCCTGCTCTTCGAAGTGAATGCAACAGATCCCGCAATTTACGCCGGTACTGCGGCAGTGTTCGCTATCATCGCCTTCGCCGCCTGCGCCATTCCCGCTCGCCGCGCCGCGAAAGTAGACCCAGTCATTGCGCTACGTTATGAATAGCTC
>JBAUZG010000003.1:0-16158 GCA_049585195.1 Bryobacteraceae bacterium
CCAGCAAGATAATCCGTGCACGCTCCACTAGCCGATGCTCGCTTGTGCCGCGTCGGCTCCAATCCTGCAGAGTCTTGGTTTCTTCCTGGGAGAGGCGGATAATCGCGGTGGGCTGGCGCATGCCCAAGTATGCGCCAGTACGCTAATTATTGCAAGTAGATACTAGTACATTTCAAGTACGGTGCTTTCCTCGCTTTGCCCTATATAATCGAGCAGATCCGGGATGTTGCTACGTGTTGCGTGTTGGGGTATGGCAGCCTTAATCTGTGCGGCGGCGGCTTCCTCGTGGAAGACAAGGGCGCTGGGTCGTTTCGCGGCTGGAGCTTCCGTTGAAGAGCAACTGACAATCGATCGCAATCTTGGGAAGGCGTTCTATGAGAATCCCACTACTCAAGCCGAAGCAGTCTCGGAGTTTAAGAAAGCGCTCGATCTAAAGCCCAATTCCGTTCGCGAACAACTTAATTACGGTTTGGCGTTGCTTCGCGCGGCGAAAACCCAAGAGGCTGTGACGGTGCTCGAGAAGGTTCAAGAGGAAGATCCCTCGCTGCCCTATACCTGGTTCAACCTCGGGATCTATTACAAGCGCGAGGGTCAGTTTGACAAAGCGGTTGAACAGCTTCAGAAAATGGCGAAGCTTGTCCCCTCTGAGCCTATTACGCATTACAATTTGGGCTCGATCTACAAACTCCAAAATAAACCCGATCTTGCCGTACGCGAATTTGAATTGGCGCGTGATCTGAATCCAAGTCTTGCTGCTCCTCACTTCCAGCTTTTCAACATGTACCGGCAAGCCGGCAAAATGCAGGAGGCGCAACGTGAGCTGAGAATATTCAACGAACGCAAGAAGGCGCAGGAAAACGACGCCATTCCGAAAGAGGACGTCGAGTGGTGCGAATACGCCGAGGTCTACGAGCCGCTGGCCCCGGAAGAAAATCACGCCAAGGAGCCAGTTGCCTTTTCGTTTGCGCCGCATGAGGTGAGCGAGATTCCGCTCGATGCGGGAGCCGGTTTGGTTGCGATGGATGCATTCGGAACAGGCGAGGCAGACCTACTTGTTTACTCGCAATCGGGAATTTTGCTGTTAAAGCGCGGCGTTGAAAAAGTCGCTGATACCGGACTCGAGAATCTACGAAACGTGACACAGGTCGTTCCAGGCGATTTCAATAATGACGGTCTCGAGGATTTGTGCGTCCTAACCAACCGGGGCGCAACGCTCTTCGAAAATCGAAGAGGAAAGTTCGCTCCATCGAAGTTTTTGCTGCCCGCTGAACCGTTCAACACCGCTCTATGGATCGATTTCGATCACGACTACGATCTCGATCTGATGCTGCTCGGGAAGAAATCGGTGTTGATGCGCAATCAGGGCGAAGCGGGTTTCGAGCCGCACGCTTTTCCGTTCGTCGAAGGCGAAGCAGTTTCAGCCGCTTCGTTCCGCTTGGTTGCCGACAGCAAATCGAAAGACATCGTTGTTTCCTATAAAGACATACCCGCCACGCTGTACTTGGACCAACTCACTGGCGAGTACAAAGCTGAACCGCTCCCTCAAGTTCCGGCGGGCGCCGAACATCTGCGCACGATCGATATCGATAATGACGGCAATCTCGACATCGCTTATTTCTCCGCCGGCCGCGTGAGCGTCGTTCGCAACGAGCGGACGAGATTAGATTCACCCATTGCTATCGGACCGGGGCCGGGCGTTTTTTCCGATTTCGCCAATCGCGGCTTCTCCGATCTCGTGGGTGGCGGCGAAATTCGTCAGAACGTCGGCGAAACGCAGTTCATTCAGCCGCAGGGTTCGCGCGGTTTGACGAACGACGCAGGGGTCTCTATTAGCGCCGATTTTAATGGCGATGGCCTGCCCGATCTGGCCGAGATCACTAATTCGGGAAAAGTGCGATTGCTGCTGAATCAAACTCCAGCGAAGAACAACTGGCTAAAGGTAAAAATCGATGGCATTAAGAATTTGAAGATACCTACGGGCGCCGAAGTCGAAGTAAAGTCCGGGACGAGCTATCAAAAAAAAGTTTATGGCGGCCTGCCATTGCTGTTCGGCGTCGACAGCCGACAGCTCATCGACACGGTCCGCATCACCTGGCCCAATGGCCTGATCCAGAACGAGATGAAGCAGACGCCTGACAAGAACCTTGATTTCAAAGAGGCGCAACGCTTGTCGGGCTCCTGCCCCTTGATTTTTGTTTGGAATGGCAGAGAGTTTCAATACGTGACCGACGTGCTGGGGGTGGCTCCGTTGGGCGCGATGTCGGGCGACGGCCAATTCTTTCCCACCGATCACACGGAGTACATTTCGCTAGAAGGCGATTGGCTTGCTCCTAAGCCAGACAGCGCGGGAAGACAGGCTTACGAGATTCATCTCACCGAAGAATTAAGCGAAGTTTCCTATTTCGATCAAGTGCAGCTCATTGCCGTCGATCATCCGGCGGATACCGAAATTTATTCCAACGAAAAATGGAAATCGCCGCCCTTTCCCGAGTTCCGGCTGTACGGATTAAAGAAGCGAATTTATCCCATCGCGGCGCGATCGTCCTCGGGCGACGTTCTCGACTGCTTGCTTCGCAAGGACCATCGCTATGTAGACGATTTCGAGCACAACTATATCGGTGTCGCCAGAATACACACGCTCGATCTCGACTTCGGAAAAGCGGCGCCCGACAATCGCGCTTTCCTGGTCTTGAACGGTTGGGTGGATTGGGCCGACGGCAGCACATTTCTTCAGCAGGCCCAGGCGAAAAACGATCTTACGCCGCCTTATCTTCAGGTGAAAGACAAGCAAGGAAAGTGGGTGACGGTGATCCCCGATATGGGCATGCCATCGGGCAAGCCAAAGACAATCGCAGTCGATCTTACAGGTAAGTTTCTTTCAGGTTCGCGCCAAATTCGGATCGTCACGAACATGTGCGTTTACTGGGACGAGATCTATTTAGGCGAAAACGCGGCCGTTCCGCTGGTTCGGCTATCAGCTCTCACGCCCGCGGAAAGCAATGTGCATTTCCGCGGCTTTTCATCATCGCATATTCATCCTCAGCGCAAGCAGCCCGAGTACTTCGATTACGCGAACCCCACAACTACGTCCTATTGGAATCCGACACCTGGTAACTATACGCGCTACGGCGATACGACGGAGCTGACGCGCGCGATTGACGATCGGCTGGTAGTGATGGGGTCGGGAGACATGCTGAGTTTGCGTTTCGATTACAGCCAGTTTCCGCTGCTTGGAAACGGCTGGAAGCGCGATTACCTGTTATGCGTAGAGGGCTGGGCTAAAGACCGGGACGCGAACACCGCCTATTCACAGAGTGTGTTGCCGCTGCCCTTCCATGCCATGTCACGTTACCCGTATCGGGCCAACGAACACTATCCCGACGATGGTGTTCACAAGGCGTACATCAAAGACTACCTGACACGCCCGGCCTTGCGGCTGATCCGGCCACTCGCGCCCAGCGCGAACGACATCTCGTATCGGCAGTGAGGTGAATGCGAATGCTCCCCTCGAACAAACTTTGGAAGATAGCCACCGCCCTCGGCGTGCTGCTCCTCTTGAATTCCGCATATCTCTGGGCATTCGAGAGCCCGACGCTTTTTTACATGGGCAACGTGCTGGTGCATGTGCTGGCGGGCTTTGCGCTCATTCCCTTCGCGGTTGTTTTATTGGGCCGCGATCGTCGGTTGGCAATGAGCGCGCTGGTGTTTCTCGCAGCGGCTGGTATTGGGGCGTATTTAGCGTTCCATGGCAACCTGCGTGTGGACCACCCGGTTCTGCTGCTCCATATTGTTTTCGCCATTGCAGCTTTGGGCCTATTCGCGTGGTACGTTCGCGAGTCCTCGCGCTTGATGTTTCGCGGGACTGTTGCATTAATAGGTGTTCTCCTGCTGCTGCCTGCCTCAACCACCTTTTACCGCCGGATGCATCCGGATCCGAACAATCGAATCACAAACGGGTCATTTGTCCCGGCTTCGATGGAAGAGGAAGGCGGTGGACCGCAATCACCCTTTTGGCCTTCTTCTACGGTTACAAGCGTAAAGAATTACATCCCATCGAATTACTTCCTGGCGAGCGAAAAGTGCGGCGAGTGTCACAAAGATATTTACGAGCAATGGAAAAGCTCAGTGCACCACAATGCCAGCTTCAATAACCAGTTCTACCGAAAAGCGATTGAATATATGCAGGACATCCAGCACTCCACAAAGCCGAGCCAGTGGTGTGCCGGATGCCATGATCATGCAGTTCTCTTCTCGGGAAAGTGGAAGGTTCCTATTCGCGAACAAATCGACACACCCGAAGCCCAGGCAGGATTAGGTTGCCTTTCCTGTCACGCGATTTCTCACGTCGATAGCACGATGGGAAATGGCGATTATACGCTGCAGTACAATGCGATTCACGATCTGGCGGTGAGCGATAATCCGGTCATTCACACGCTCGCCGCGTTTCTCACCTACGCAAACCCCGGCCCGCACCGCCAAACTTTTCTTAAACCGTATATGCGAACGTCCGAATTTTGTTCAGCGTGTCACAAAGTTCATCTCGACGTCCCAGTGAACAGTTATCGCTGGATCAGGGGATTCAACGATTACGACAACTGGCAGGCTAGCGGTGTTTCCGGGCAGGGTGCGCGTTCGTTTTACTATCCGGCAAAACCGATGGGCTGTCCGGATTGCCACATGCCTCTTGTGAAGGCGAGCGATCCGGCTGCAAAAAAAGGCGAGGTTCATGCGCACTATTTCGCCGCAGCCAACACGGCGGTCCCGACGGCGAACGAGGACGAAGCGCAGTTGCGGCGCGTCGAATCCTTCCTTCAATCGGGTTTCATGCGGGTCGATATTTTCGCCGCAAGCCCGGTTGCTCAAACCGGCGCGCTCGAAATGCGCCGCAGTTCGACTGATGTGCCTAAACTTTCCTCGACGTTCGCCGTCGGTGAAGAATCGGATCAGCAGGGGCCAGTCTTTTTCCGGGATGTCGGCAAAATCGCCGCGCCTCTGAATAGGGGTCAACGCGCGTTTGAGCCTGGCTCGACGGTTCGTGTGGACGTTGTCGTGCGCACTTTGAAGATCGGGCACTTCTTTCCAGGCGGCACAGTGGACGCGCAAGAAGTTTGGGTCGAGCTGAAAGGCACGGATGCAACGGGTCGTGTCGTTTTCTGGAGCGGTAACACGGCAGAGCCTGGGAAAGGGCCGGTGGACCAGGGCGCACATTTCTATCAGTCGTTCCAGCTCGACGGCGACGGTAATCCCATTAGCCGGCGCAACGCATTTCAAACGCGAGGACTGCTCTATGTGCGGCTGATCCCGCCTGGAGCGGCCGATGTGGTTCACTATCTGGTTCACGTTCCAAAGGGTGCGAAGGGCCCCATTACACTGACGGCGAAGTTGAACTATCGAAAGTTCACCTACTATTTCACGCAGTACGTTTACGCCGGCCGGCCCAATCCCGGCCAGGATCCGGCGCTGGCCAACGTGAACTATGACGATCGCGAGTGGAGCTTCGATCCAAAGAACATTCCCGCCAACGTTTCGGGAAAAATCAAGGACCGAATTCCCGATCTGCCGATTGTGACCATCGCATCCACGGCAGTCCAGTTGCCCGTTGCGGGAGACGGATCGAAAACCGGGTGGATCCAGATTACGGACAGACAAGATCGCGAACGCTGGAACGATTACGGCATTGGTTTGTTGCTGCAGGGTGATTTGAAAGGCGCTGAGTACGCATTTCAAAAGGTGATCGAGTGCGACGGAAACTATTCCGACGGCTACCTGAATGTCGCCCGCGCGCTGATCCAGGAGGGTGAGGTAGATCGCGCACAGCCCTATGTCCAAAAAGCGATTGCGCTCAATCCCGCCGCGGGCCGCAACTACTACTTTCAGGCGCTCATCGAAAAAACTCACGGCGACTATCCGGGAGCCCTGGCAAGTCTCGCTAAGGCGGCTTCGTATTATCCGCGCGACCGCGTTGTTCTCAATCAAATGGCGCGAATTTATTTTTTGCAGCGCGACTACAAAGCGGCCATCGCGACGCTGCATCGTGTTCTTTCGATCGACCCCGAGGACCTGCAGTGTCATTACAACATGATGTTGTGTCTTCGCGCCCTGGGTGACGACAAGGAGGCGGAACGCGAAGAAACATTGTTCCGCCGCTTCAAGGCAGATGAATCATCGAACACGCTGGCTGCCCGTCAAATTCGCCTCAGTCCCGAGCTGAACAATTCGCGACAGCCGATCCACGACCATGTCAGTGTTCCGCTGCCGGAAGAAACACCAGTTGCGCGTCCAACCGCTCGGGGACACTCGTCGCCTAAAGTTGTTGCGGCGCGAACTGCTCTCTAAAATGAAGACTCATGTTTTGGCAGCTCTCTCTTTAGTGTCGTTTGCGTTCGCGCTATGGCCTGCCGAAAATGCACCGCCATCACGGGTACGTTTCACCGACGTCACCGGGCAATGCGGCATCCATTTCCGTCACAATGCCGGCAAGTCGGGTCGCAAGTTTCTACCGGAGACCATGGGTCCAGGACTTGCCGTCATCGACTACAACGGCGATGGCAAACCTGATCTGTTCTTCGTCAACGGGCGCGACTGGAAGCCGCGGGGCCGTAAAACTCTTTGCGCGCTCTACCGCAACAACGGGAATGGAACGTTCACAGATGTGACACGCGGCAGCGGCCTCGATGTCGAGATGTACGGCATTGGCGCCTCAGTTGCCGATTATGACAACGATGGGCGGCCCGACCTCTACGTCACAGCGCTCGATGGCGACCACCTGTTTCACAACGAAGGCAACGGCAAATTTCGCGATGTCACGAAGGAAGCCGGAATCGATAATGCCGTGTTTGGAACCAGCTCTGCCTGGCTCGATTACGATCGCGATGGGAAGGCAGACCTGTTCGTCGCAAATTATGTCCAGTGGAGCGAAAAGGGCGATCTCTGGTGTTCGCTCGACGGATCGACGAAATCTTATTGCACGCCTGAGGCCTACCATGGCACAGCCTGCAAGCTATATCGCAACCTGGGCAATGGCAGATTCAAGGATGTGAGCGAACAAGCGGGGGTTGGCGATCCAACCAGCAAATCTCTCGGTGTGACAGTGCTTGATTACAACGAAGATGGCTGGCCCGATATCTTCGTGGCCAACGATACGCAACCCAATAAGCTCTACCGAAACAATAAAAACGGCACATTTTCCGATGTGGCTTTACGCGCGGGCGTCGCATTTGGCGAAGATGGCGTTGCGCGGGGAGCTATGGGAGCCGACGCCGCCGATTATGACCGCAGCGGGCGGCCGGCTCTACTCGTAGGCAATTTCTCGAATCAGATGCTGGCGCTTTATCACAACGAAGGGAACGGCGTCTTCGTCGATGAAGCGCCGCGCTCGGAGCTAGGGCGATCGAGCCTTCTCAGCCTCACTTTCGGCGCTTTCTTTTTCGATTACGATCTCGACGGCCTTCCTGACATTTTTTGCGCCAACGGGCACATTGATGAAGAGATTGGAAGAGTACAGCCAAAGATCCAGTACAAGGAATCGCCGCTGTTGTTTCACAACGACGGACACGGTAAGTTTTCGAATGCGACTCAATCCGTAGGCCCAGACTTTGCTCGGCCGATGGTAGCTCGCGGGGCGGTATATGCCGATCTCGATGGCGATGGCGATCTCGATGTTGTCGTTGCAACGAACAATGGCCCTGCGTACGTTTTCCTTAATGATGGCGGCAATCGAAATCACTGGATCGCGATCAGGACAGTGGGGACGAAGTCGAATCGGGACGGTCTGGGCACCGTAGTCACGGTACGTTCGGCTTCTGGTGTCCAGGCACAAATGGTTCGCAGCGGATCTAGCTACTGCTCGCAGTCGCAGCTGGCCCTCACATTCGGCTTAAATCAGGATTCGAGAGTCGATGCAATCGAAGTGAAGTGGCCTAGCGGCATCGTTCAGAAACTCGGCCCGCAAACGATTAACCGCATCCTCACTATTACTGAACCTTCTGTTCGCAGTCGAAAGTGAAATTCTTTCAATGAATCGCAATTAATTGGCGCGCGCGGAACATGGGCCGCGGCGTGCACATCCCACGTTGCAGGAAGCCAAACGGGTTTCCAATGGGCATTGAAAGGAGACACCCATGTTGAAGAGGATAGGATTACTAAGCTTGGCGTTCGCCATCGGCTCGCTGTTTGTTCCGGTTCAAGCGTCAGCCAGCGACTACCATCATCACGACGGGCGGCGTCATGAAAAACGTGAACACCGCGAACACCGAAATCAGAACTACCGTCAAAACTATTACCGCCCCGGTTACTAGTTTTCCGCCGATCAGCTACGGGCGGCGATGAAATGCCGCTCCGCCCGCTCCAGATTCCGTACACTGGTAAAATCTTCACCAATACCGGAAAGCGCGCACTTCTTCAGTTCGCGACGCCGGCGCCTAACCAGGATCGGGAGCATGGGAATGATCCGTTTGAAAGTCAATGGAACCTCACATGAGTTTAAAGGTGATCCGGAGATGCCGCTGCTGTGGTATCTCCGTGACTCGCTGGAACTCACTGGCACAAAATTTGGTTGCGGCGTGGGGCTCTGCGGAGCTTGCACAGTTCACGTGAACGGCGCGGCTGTCCGCAGTTGTTCCATGCCTATGAAGGGGCTCGAAGGCAAGGAAATTACGACCATCGAGGGGCTCAGCAAAGACGGCAGCCACCCGGTTCAAGCCGCATGGCGGGAAAACAATGTCCCCCAATGCGGCTATTGTCAGAGCGGTCAAATTATGCAGGCGGTCGCTTTTCTCAAGGAAAAGCCCAAGCCCACCGATCGCGATATTGAATCGGCAATGCAGGGGAATATCTGCCGATGTGGAACTTATCAGCGAATCCGGAAAGCGATCAAGCAGGCAGCGGGGGTGACGGCATGAAGGAGATACGAAAGATTGATCGCCGCGGCTTTCTGGGCGGAGTTTTTTCGGCTGGCGCTTTGATCCTCGGCGCTCGCGTCATTCCAAAAGCGTCGGCAGCACAAGATGCGCCGCCCGCATCGACTTGGATGCCGAACGTGTTTGTCGGATTAAACCCGGACGGGTCGGTCATCTTGCTGGCGCACCGGTCGGAGATGGGCACCGGCATACGGACCTCGCTGCCTATGGTTATCGCGGACGAGATGGAAGCCGACTGGTCGCGAGTGCATGTACGGCAGGCTCCGGGAGACGAAGCGAAATACGGCTCGCAAGACACCGACGGATCGCAATCGATCCGCGACTTTTACGGTATTATGCGCGAAATGGGCGCTTCCGCGCGGTTGATGCTGGAGCGCGGCGCGGCCACTAAATGGAATGTGCCTGCTTCGGAATGCAAGGCGCAGTTTCACGACGTGATTCACGAGCCGAGCGGACGCAAGATCGGCTTCGGCGAGTTGGTCTCGATCGCATCCACGCAGCCCACGCCGAAAAAAAACGAAATTAGGCTGAAGGATGTCTCGCAATTCCGGTATATCGGAAAGGGGGTGCCGTCGGTCGATCTCGAAGGCATTCTGACGGGGAAAGCGGAGTTCGGCATGGACGCCAAACGCCCCGGCATGGTTTACGCTTCCATTTATCGGTCTCCGGTGCTGGGCGGCAAGTTGAAATCCTACGATGATAAGGAAGCGAGGGCCGTTCCAGGCGTTGAGCAGACCCTCGTCATCGATCCCTTCAAACCCCCGGCGGGTTTCCAGGCATTAGGCGGCGTGGCGGTCGTAGCCGGCAACACGTGGGCCGCCATGCAGGGCCGCAAGAAATTGAAAGTGGAATGGGAATTCGGACCTAACGCCATCTATCAGTCGGAGACATACAAGCAGGAGTTAATTGCCGCTTCCAGAAAACCGCAGAAAGTGGTCCGCAACGTGGGTGACGTTGATACTGCCTTTCAAAAGGCGTCTAAGATTATTGAAGCGCAATATTACACTCCTCTGCTAGCGCATGCGTCCATGGAACCTCCTGTGGCCATCGCTGAATACAGGGACGGAAAGGTCGAGACCTGGTCGCCCACACAGAATCCAGACGGTGTTCAGGAAACCGTGGCCGCTGCTCTCGGCATTGGCAAGAAAGACGTAACAGCTCACGTTACCCTACTCGGCGGGGCTTTCGGGCGCAAATCGAAACCGGACTACGTGGCCGAGGCCGCGATTCTGTCGAAGAGGGTCGGTAAACCGGTGAAAGTGGTATGGAGCAGGGAAGAGGATTTGAGCTTTGACTACTACCATTCGACTGCCGCCATGTATATGAAGGCGGCGCTCGATGGATCGGGCAAGCCGGTTGCCTGGCTGCAAAGAACCGTCTTCCCGCCCATCAACTCGACGTTCAAAGCCGGCGAAACTTATGGCGACAAGGGCGAGCTGTCCATGGGCTGGACGAATGTCCCGTTTGATCTGCCCAATCACAGGGCCGAAAACGGACCGGCTCAGGCGCACGTTCGCATTGGCTGGCTGCGCTCGGTAGCCAATGTTTACCATGCTTATGCCGTTCAGTCGTTCATCGACGAATTGGCGCATGAAGCCGGGCGCGATTCGGTGGAATACTGGCTCGAAGTCCTTGGCCCGGAGCGAAGGCTTGAAGACGTCAACGACAATGCGAAGTTTCCATTCGAAATAAACCGCCTTCGCCGCGTGGCGCAAGTAGCCGCTGAAAAGTCCGGCTGGGCCAATAAGAAGTCCGGCCAGAGACGCGCCATGGGCTTCGCAGCTCACCGGAGTTTTTATACCTATGTAGCTGCTGTCGTCGAAGTCGATATCGATTCGACCGGACGCCTGCGCATTCCGCGCGTCGATTTGGCTGTCGACGCCGGCCGCATTATTAACCCCGATCGCGTAATCGCCCAATTTGAGGGCGCCGCCACGTTCGGTGTCAGTGTCGCTGTGCTTGGCGAAATAACCGCGGCTGATGGGCGTATTCAACAAACGAACTTTAACAACTATCCCGTGGCGCGGATCGATGAAGCGCCGCTCGAAACGCATGTCCACCTGATCGGAATGGATGAAAATCCACCTACCGGCGTCGGCGAGCCGGGTGTTCCGCCGATGGCCCCCGCGATCTGCAATGCCGTCTTCGCAGCTACTGGAAAACGTATTCGGGAACTGCCAATCAGAAAGCAGAAACTCGTCTAACGGCAAGCCAGGGGCCGAGAACACTCGCCCTACGATCGAATGTTTCGCACCAGCCGCGTGGTGTTTCAGCGCTTCGATAGGATTTCCTACGTACTTGAAATTCGGCTCTGAATTCCAGGGAGCCCGCTGGTCTACGCCGTTCGTGCTCATGTGGAAGTACAGATTCACTGTATCGTCAGGCTGGATGTTGCCAAAGAACGGTTCAGTCAGTTTTCCAAGCGACTGTAACGCTTCCATAAACATCTTGGTATGAGAAATTTCGCGAGTTAGCAGGTGCGTCAGCGCCTTTCGTGACCCTTCGTCCGTGGATGCCTTAATCAGAGCCTCATAGGTTTGGCGAGCGCCTCCTTCGGCTGCAATGTCGGCTCTCAAATCACGGACTACATCTCCTCCCTCGTTGATATAACTGGCGCTCCAAGCGGTTCCGAGGCTGTCTAGAAAGTGTGGGCCTGCCGCGGACGGCAAACAGAGGGCTATCGTAAGCCTTATTTCGGTCTGCGCCTTTCGTGTGAAATTCGATCAATCTGCCGACCATCTCGAGATGGCCGAACTCTTCTACCGCGATATCCTGCAGCATGTCGCGGATGCCGACGTTATCGCAATGGAACGATTGGACAAAGTATTGGAGTGCCGCGGTCAGTTCCCCAGTCGCTCCGCCAAACTGTTCGAGCAGGTATTGTCCGAAACGTGGGTCGGGCGTCTGAACCTCCACGGGACGGAGCAATTCTTTTTGTGAATGAACATCGTGCCGTCTTCCTTTCTTGGCAGGCAACGGTCAAACGTGGTGTGCGTTCCGCCGATCTCCGAGAACTAGACTACTGGAATTGGTAGAAAATAACACTAAGTTTTGCAATCTTCACATAATCGATACGCGAAATTAATTACGCGCCGGCGCGCTGTCTGGCAAGCTTCTTGCTTATTGCGTTCCGCCAGCGTAATAGCCGTCTCGCGCCTGGACAGTCAGGCCAGCGCGAGTCGTCGTGACTCGAATTTTGTGAAATCCCGCTTCGAGCTTTGGAGGATCAGGACTATAGCCCAGATTGTATTGGCTTCTCAGCTCATTTTCGATCTGCTGATAAATCTTGGCAATCGGGTTATCGTTCGAAACCTCGAAAAACGCGCCGCCCGTCTCACGCGAAGCCCGGATGAGGGACTCTTTTCCCTGCATAAGAACCTTTTTCTGCGCCCGTACCCAGTTCGAGGCCGCGGGATCGGAGTGCGTGTCGACGGAGGCAGCGGGATCGGATTGTGTGTCGGCGGAGTTCCCCGGAGGGGCCAATGGCAAGGTCAGGGTCGGGATCATTTCGTCGTAGATGTGAATCGTGTAGACCAGCGTGTTGGCCTTTTGCGCGGCGGTAATCGCGTCGTTGAGAGTATACTCGCTATTCACATCCATTCCATCGGAGATCACGATCAGGGCTTTCCGCCCCTTCTGGTTCATCATCAGCGCCTCCGATGCCAGATAGATGGCGTCGAACAGCGCGGTGGTGCGGCCATTCGGCGAAAACGCTGCGCCGCTGGTCCGCGCGGGAACCTGAAACTCGTCCGGTTCGAGATGAGCGAGGGCGGCTTCAAACTGCTTTCGCGATGACGTCAGAGTTTGGAGTATCCGGACCTGCTCGTCGAAGTTCATGACAAAGACGCGATCCTGCTTCGGCCGGATCATTTGTCGAAAGAAAAGCGCACTGGCGGCATGTTCCTCGTCGAGCATGCGCGACATGCTTCCGCTGGTGTCTACAAGCAGCCCCAGAGTCAAGGGAAGTTCCGTCTGTCTCGAAAAATAGCGGACATCTTGCCTGCGTCCGTCCTCTTCGACCACGAAATCGCTTTTAGATAGATTCTGAATCAGAGCTCCGCGCTGGTCGAACACGTTCGCCAGCACGTTCACAACGTTCACATCGGTCGAGAATTTCGTGGCCTGGGCCAGAGCCAGGCTCTGAAGACAGAAAAAAACCGCGGCGCCAAACTTTGCCCGCATTAGCCAACCGTTTGTCTTGCCCACGACCAGCCCGACTAAAATTCTATCCACAATCGGGCGCGAGTGGCGTCTGCAAATTTCGGGAGCGAACCCCTCCGACGACCGCATTTGCCTCCTCCATTGCTAGACTGTAGCCGTATGCGATTGGGCGCTGAGCTTGAATTGACGCCACAGCGCGTGGACGATCTCAGAAAGTCGGGCGAGGAGCTTTCGTTTATTGACGTGCGCGAGCCTAACGAATGGGCTTTGACACGCATCGAGGGCGCATCACTTATCCCGATGGGAACAGTTCCGGCCAACATTAAGCATTTTGAAAGCCAGTCGGGCGAAGCCGCGCTGATCGTTTATTGCCATCATGGCATGCGAAGTTTGGAGGTGGTCTCGTGGCTGCGGGCAAAGGGCGTGGAGAGCTGTTACAGCCTCGCCGGCGGAATAGACCGTTGGAGCCGCGAAGTGGACCCGAGTGTTCCCCGCTACTGATCTCTGAAGCTACAGCTCACGGAGAACATCGTCCAAAATGATTTTCGCGTTCTCGATCAGGTAAGGGCAGGCGAGCGAACGCATTCTCGCCTGCCCTTGTTCAGGTGTTGCCGCGTGAATAAGACGAACTCGTCTCGCGCTCGATCGAGCTTTCAATCAAAAGGCCCGATGTGGAGTCGTCCAAAGCCGAAAGATGCCTGTCCAGCGCGCCATTCGGAAGGTCGATCGCTTCGAGGATCATTTCCGAACTGTCCGCGTGGTCGATCACGTCAATGTACTCTACTTTCAGTTCGCTTCCATCGTTCCAGAACAGCGCTCGCCGTGAAGGAAGCAGTACCTGATAGAGATTGCCGTTTACCGAGATCATGGCGATCTCGGAATCCGTTGTCTCTACGAGGTGAAAGTGTTTCCGTAACAGGTCTCTTCGTTCTCTAACAAGTTGGTCGGACCACCGGCTCCTGAACGCGAAATTACGAACGCTGTGAAGCTCTATTTTGAGTTCCGAGAACGGTGAAAAGAATAGAAGATGAGATCCGGGCGCGAGGACCCGGCACAGCTTTCCATTCCTGATTAGTAGAGCGCGACTCTTTTGGTCTACTCTGATTCGTTTAAATAACATACACTCCTCCTGATTGAAGCTTCTAGTTGTATCCAGGTTGTAGCGGCAGATGCGCTACCGCTACCGCTGCGGGGGCAGATTGCGAGCCACGGCCGCCAAAGAGCGGATGCGCAATTACTTATTGGCGCTGTATTTAGATAAGGACGAAGCCGGTGACTCCAATGGGGTTCATCGGCAAGTCAGGGAGTCGCCACAGAGAGCCCGCGCCTTCCACAAAGGAAGCTGCAACCGTGAGGCCTGTATTCGTCATCACTGTGCAAACGCGCTGCATCGGACAAACTCCGTCTCTTACATCAGTCTAAAGGGCGCGTGAAGGTGAAGTCAAGATAAATATCCCGCGATGCCAGGCATGAGTACTACTGAAATCTTGACGAAGGCTGCGGCGGAACGTCGCGGCCGCCTCGGAGGATATTCGCCACAGTCAGTGGTAGAAATTGTCGAGTAAGTGGACTTAGGACAACAGTAAACGCGCGCTTTAGTAAAACAAATTTTAACCGCAAGCGCTCCCATTTGGTTCCGTATTTACTAGTAAAGTACTGCTCGGCTTCGAGCATGTTTTGGTACCGGGCAAGCGACATGTGCCGGCCGAGGCCGGAAAGCGAAAGCGAATGCTCGAGAGCCTCATTCAAAACAAACACGCGGAGGCCCTGGTTTTGAAGAACACGAAACAGCCAGTAATCGAGATAGTCGAGCCAGAACTCGGATGTAAACGCTCCCAAAAAACGAATCGCAGATACGCGCACTGCCGCTCCCGAATTCAATGCAATCAGCTCGCCGGGGAAAATTCCTGAGCTGCCTAGAGGGATCGCTTTGCGGCGCAGGACCTGAACTCTTCGAGGAGAATGCACGATGTTGCCCTCAACAATGTGCGGAACGATCGCAGCAATATGCCGCTCGTTTTCAAGCACCTTTGTCTGTTGGACACAGGCTGCTAGAAACGAAGCCGTCAGGTCCGTATCTGAGTCGAGCAAGAGCAACCAGCTGATTCCCTGTGCTTCCGCTACCTCGAGCGCCTTGTTGTATGCCGGCGGCAGGCCGAGATTCTCGCCGGGTTGGAAGACAAGTGTTTCGGCGGGGAACAAATCCTCTGGAACAGGGTAAGGCTCGGGCGTGTTGTCGTAGATGCACACAAGCAGACGGGCGGCCAAAGAAGGATCGAGTGAAAGCGCGCGTTGCAGCGTTTGAACCGTTCGCGACTCCTGGGCGCGCTCACGGTACAACACAATCACTGCGCAAAGGTTCGGGCCAATCTCCATCTCTGACGAGGCCAGGCGCTTACGCTTCCGGTTCCTTCGAATGAAATGGATCGGGTTCGGTTCCCGGGGAAGGAGGCTCTGGGCTTTCGATATCGAGATTCACCACGATAGGCTCCTGGCCACTCCGAACCACGACCGCTTCTACCGGCTCGTCCGTGCGGGCATTCATTTCCTGGTGCGGAACGTAAGGCGGAACATATATGAAATCTCCCGGCCCGGCTTCTTCGGCGAACTCGAGACGATCGCCCCACCGCATTCTTGCGCGGCCGCGAACAATATATAGGACGGTTTCGAGCTCACCGTGATGGTGAGCTCCGGTTCGCGCCGCGGGCTGGACGACAACCGTTCCAGCCCACAATTTGGTTGCCCCGGTTTTGGCGTGGGTGATGGCGGCGGCACGGCTCATACCGATTGTTTGCGGAGTATTTGGATCGAGGTTGCCGGCCCGTATGATCCGCACTCCATGCTCTTTCCAATCAGACATTTGTACTCACTGTACAAAGCGCCTAAAGAAGCTGTCCGCGTTCCAATGTGGGCGTTCGGCGGCGTTCGCAATGCGAACTGCCAGCGTGGCCATTAATTCGTTGAACTTCGCCGCCGCTTGTTTGTCGACCGGCTGGTTTGTATCGTCAGCCGGTCCGTGATAGCGCTCTTTGAACCAGTTATCCCAGATCTTCTCCTCCGGAGTTCCCGGGTCGTAGCC
>JBAUZG010000004.1:0-14138 GCA_049585195.1 Bryobacteraceae bacterium
GTGTATACACGGGCTCGACATAACAGTTGACAGCCAAGCCACCGATCAGGCAGTATGAGCCGAACTTTCACACGCTTCGATCAGCCGCGGGAAGTCCGTTGCGCCTCCTTGCGTCGTCAACTCGTAAGCCTCCACTGCCGTCACAACTTCACTGTATCCGACAGGAAACCTCCCGGGCAATCCCGTCTGACGTGCTGCTAGAATGCGGCTTCGGCCTGCTTTTCGCGTGTAGCTCTGCTTATGAAGGCGCTTCGCTTCCTGGTTTTTGCCGCAGCGTTTACGGCTCTCGCTGCGGATATTACGCCGGACCACTACCTGGCCTATGTCAAATATCTGGCATCGCCCGAATTGAAAGGCCGGCGGACTGGAACGCCAGAAGCGAACCAAGCTGCCGATTTTTTGGCCTCCGAGTTTCGCAAGGCGAATGTGGAACGGGTGAATGGCTCTTATTTCCAGAACTACGATGTCACGGTGAAAACAGCGCTGGGTCTGGACGATAGCACCATACTGCACTTGGGGACCACCGAACGTAAGCTCCGGGAGAACACGGAATTTGTGCCCCTCACGCTTAGTTCGAACGGAACGGTAAGCGCGCCGGTTGTGTTTGCGGGCTATGGGATAACTGCGCCCGAATATCATTACGACGATTACACGGGCTTAGATGCCAAGGGCAAAGTTGTGCTGGTGCTCCGGCATGAGCCTCAGGAGAACGATCCCAAGAGCGTGTTTAATGGCAAGGAACTGACCGTGCACGCCGAGTTCGAGAGCAAGATTGTCAACGCGAAGCAGCACGGAGCCCGTGCAATTTTGATTGTCAACGACGCGCCGAATCATGGGGGCGGTAAAGGCGATTTGCATAAGTTTGAACCGGTGACGGGCTTAGGAGAATACGGTATTCTCGCCGAGCAGATCACCGCGCCAGCCGGCGATCAATTGCTAGCTTCGGCGGGACAGAGCCTGGCGAGCGTGATTCATGCAATTGACCAAAATCTGAAGCCGCACTCTATGCCCCTTCCGCCCGGCGACACGGCCGATATTCGCGTCGATATTCAGCAGGATCGGCGCATAACGCGAAACGTGATTGGATATGTTGCCGGCCAGACTAGCGAATATGTCATCTTTGGCGCGCACTACGATCATCTGGGTCTAGGTGGGCAGGATTCGCTAGCTCCGTCACAGGTTGGGCATATACACCCGGGCGCCGACGACAATGCTTCGGGTACGGCCGGAGTGCTGGAGCTCGCGCGGCACTTCACATCTGGGCCAAAGCATAAGCGCGGGTTTCTGTTCCTCTGTTTTTCGGGAGAAGAGGAAGGCTTGCTCGGATCGGAATATTACACTGATCATCCGCTGCTTCCACTTCGCAATGCGGCCGCCATGATCAACATGGACATGATCGGCAGGGTGCGTAATGACAAGGTTTACATCGGAGGATCGGGTACGGCGAAAAGTTTCGCTCCTCTTATCAAGAAGGCCAGCGCGGAGGCCGGCATTCACGATGACGAGTCGGAGGCGGGCGGCTACGACGGATCAAGCGATCATGCTTCGTTCACTGCTAAGCAGATTCCGACGCTATTCTTTTTTTCGGGACTTCACAGCGATTACCACAAACCAAGCGACACCTGGGACAAGATCAATGCAAGCGATGCCGTAAGACTGCTATATGAGATTGCGAATATCGCAACCACTCTTGCCGATGAGCCGACACGGCCACAATTCATCCGTGCCAGCGCCCCGCCGCATGGCGGAGCCGGGCCTTCGAGCGGCTATGGCCCTTATTTTGGCAGTATTCCCGACTTTGGAAGCTCCGAGCACGGCGTGCGCTTCTCCGACCTGCGCGATGGTTCTCCCGCTGCCAAGGCCGGCTTGAAAGCGGGCGATGTGCTAGTCGAATTCGATGGCAAGGCGATACAAAATTTGTACGACTTCACTTACGCATTGCGCGCGCACAAACCCGGAGACGTGGTCGTCGTTAAAGTGATGCGCGGCGGCAAACCGATCGAAGCGCGCGTGACGCTGGCCAAGCGCGAATAACCGGGCAGGCCCGGCCACTACAAACCCGGCTGAGAGCTGTAGGCGCGAGGCCTGCCTCGACCGCGCGCGCTTTCATCTAGTTCCGCGCAGCTATGGCGGGAGCCCAATCGGCCGGTAAGGCGCCGAGCGGTAGCAGTTTTCCCTTTTCCAGATGGCGCATGGTTTTCGCGAATTTCGCGGCGTGCGGATCGTGAGTTACCACTACGACAGTTTTGCCAAACTCGCGGTTTAAGCGCGACAGCATGGTCAATACGTCTTCGGCGGCCGCCGCATCCAGGTTTCCAGTCGGCTCGTCGGCGAGGATGAGGTCGGGGTCCGTGACGACGGCGCGCGCGATGGCGACCCTCTGCTCCTGGCCGCCCGAGAGTTGTTTCGGCAGATGCTTCAACCGGTCTCCCAAGCCCACCAGCTTCAAGGCAGTCGCGGCGTGCTCAAGCCGCTCTTTCTTCGATAGATTCGTGAGCTTCAGCGGTAGCTCAACGTTCTCGAGTGCGGTAAGAACGGGAATGAGATTGAACGATTGAAAAATGAAACCGATATGCTCGTTTCGCCAGTGCGCAATCTGCTTGTCGGAAAATTGCCGCAGGTTGGCCCCGAGCACTTCGATCTCGCCGCCCGAGGGACGGTCCATGGCGGCAATCAAATGAAGCAGCGTCGACTTTCCTGAACCCGAAGGTCCCATCAAAGCAATGAAATCGCCCCGCTCCATTTCCAGGTCCACATCGTCCAAGGCGGTGACCTTAAACTCGTCCCGGACAAATTCTTTGCTCAAATTACGAGTGCGAATGATAACGTCCTTCATTGATTTCTCCGCTTTTGCTTCTGTTGTGATCACTGCCTGATTTGAATCCGCTGGCCATCCTTAAGATCTGCGGGCGCGTCCACAATCAAATCCTCGCCGCCAATGAGACCGCTCTGAATCAGCACGCCCTGCGCCGTCGCTCCACCCACCGTCACCGGCAGCTTCTTCGCCCGGCCGTTCAGAGCCACGAATACGGTTCCATTGTTTACCGCAGCTTGGGGTATGAGAACAACTCTTGCCGCGGCCGTTCCCGGCTGGGCGGCTTTGTGCTCGTTGTAGAAGTTGACTGTGGCGTTCATATCCGGTCTCAGATAATCGTCCGGATTGAGAATCTTGACTTTCACCTGGACGGTCGCTTTCGAGCGGTCGGCCTCGGGCGAAATTTCATCTATGAAGCCCTGGTATTTGCGATCCGGATAGGCATCGGTGGTGACGATTCCTTTTTGATGAGGTCCCAATTTCGGAAAATCGTTCTGGCTGATATCAAGTTCGACCCTTAAGTCGTTCAGGTCGGCCATAGTGACGATATAGCCTTTGGCGCCCTTATCGCCAACGAATCCTGTAGTGACAAACTCGCCCTTCTCGACGTTGCGGTCGAGAATGGTTCCCGTGACGGGAGCCGTTATGAGGGTGTTGTTGAGCTGATCTTGCGCGTAAGCAACCTGACCCTGAGCCTGCATGATCTGGCCGCGAACCTGATCGATTTCCTCTTTTCGGGGGCCCAAAACCGACAAATCGAGCGTGCGCTGAAGACTATTCACCTTCGCTACAGAGCCGTCATACTTAGCCTGCGCATCATCCAGCGCTTGTTTCGACAAGACTCCGTCCCGCACCAATGACCGCGTCCGTTCAAGGGTAACTTTATTATCTTCGAGATCGGCCCGGGCTTCGTTCACATCGGCGCGAGCCTTCGCAATTTCGTCGGGCCTCGAGCCATTCAACAACTCAGCCAGGTGAGCTTGCAAATTTTCAAGCTGTCCTTTAGCCTGTTCAAGCTGAGCGCGGTACTCGGTGTTCTCCAACCGGACGAGCACTTGTCCGGCCTTTACCTTGTCACCTTTCTCGACGCCGATCCACTCGACGCGCCCGTTGACCTTCGAAGCGACTTCTATTTTGTGGGCTGCGGCAATATAACCAGTCGCCGTCAGCACAACCTGGTCGCCGGCGTCGGCAGCCGCGACGGGAGATTGAACACGCACAACTTTGACCGGCGTTGCGGCCGTAGCTTTTTGATAGGCGAATGCGCCCGCCGCAATGACCGCCAGCAAGATGACACCAATGACAATCCATTTCACGGCAGGATTTGAATTGACCGGCGGCCGGCTCGCTTTGTCAATACGAAGGCTCTTTAACTCGGTCTCCATAAGCATTTGAGGCGCCTCCCGCTACACTTCTCTCAAAGCCGTCAAAATTTCCTTCTTTGCTGCTTGGCGCGCGGGTAATAAGCCGCCGAGCGCGCCCATCACCATCGCAAACAAAATACCTTCGACCATAATCGCAGGGCTGACGTGGAAATTAAACGAGGTCTCGCTGAATGTGAGAAAGTTTCCAATTCCAGTCGTGACATTATTCAGCGGCAGCGCGATCAAGACCCCGATCAGGCCTCCGACAATCGATAGCAACACAGATTCGAGAAAGAAGCTGAACAGAATGCTGCCTCGTGTGAAGCCCAGCACGCGTAACGTGCCCACTTCCCGAGCACGCCGCGCCACCGCCGCGTACATCGTGTTCATTGCGGCGAAGCAACTGCCCACCGCCATGATGATCGATACGAAGATGCCCAGATATTGCACCGGCGTAGCCGAAACAGTCTGCGCGTCATAATACGACTGTTCCGTCATAGCATCGACAGTGAGCCGCCGGTCGTCCTCAAGCGCATGAATCAGCGACTGAGCCGCCAGTTCGGAGTCGGCTTGAATCAGCACCGAGCTCAGCGTGTTGGGCCGGTTGAAGTCGGACGCAACCTGGTTCACATCGCCCCAGATCTCGCTGTTAAATGCGCTTTTGCCGCCATCCAGCACGCCGACGATCGTCCAGTCGCCTTTGCCGAACCTGAGTTGCTCGCCAAGTTTTGCCTTCGGATATCGCTTTTCGACGTTTTTTCCCACTACGATTTCGCGCTTGCCGGGAGTGAACCATCGTCCTTCGAGAAGCTTTACGTTCCGAAGATGAATGCCCATTTCCGGCAAACCGCGCAGCGTCACATTCATTCCCAGAGGGCTTTCTGGACTCGTCAGGTTCGTGACCGAGACCACTTCGAGCGAGGCCAGCGGCTGGCCGTCCGGTCCCTTGGCTATGCCGGGAAACGATTTGATGACCTGATATTGTTCCTGCGTGACAAGGCTGGTCAATTCGGCATTGCCGCCCTTTCGCATGACAATGACATGCAGCGGATTTCCCGTGCTCGCAAATGCGTCGCGGAGACCATTCACGAGCGCCAGAACTGCAAGCAGCACGGCGACGGTGAGCGCAATTCCGACAGCGGTCATGATGGTTGTGGTCTTGCGGACAACCAGGTTGCGTATGTTGTACGAGATAGGAATCGCCATAAGCCTACCCTGCGTAGCGCAGTGAATCGAGAATGTTGGTGCGCGCGGCGTTAAAAGCCGGAATGAATGAACTGATGACGCCGATCAGAAACGCAACCGCGATGCAAAACAGAGCTACTGGCGGAGTGACTGAAAGCCCGTGTAGCTGACCGTTATATAGCTCCGCAACTTTGCCTACGGACACCGTTACGACGCTCGCTAGCAGGACCCCGATCACTCCTCCGATTACTGCGATTGTCGCCGCTTCGCCGATGATGATTCCCAGAATTGAATTATTCGTGAAGCCCAGCGTCTTTAAAATGCCGACTTCCGCGATCCGTTCCCGCACCGACATGGCCATGGTGTTTCCCGAAACGAGCAAAATCGTAAATGTGACCGCCGCGCAAATGCTGAGCAGAAATAATTTCACATTCCCGAGAAAAGAAACGAAGCTGAGCGCGAACTGCTGTTCCGATTCGGTCTTGGTCGGATACGGTGAGTTGTCGAACATCGCATCCACAGCTTTGGCGATGCGCGGGACGTCATCCGTATTGTCCGCGAGCACCGCAAAGACGCTCTCCATATCGCGTCGAGACAGCGGAAGCGCCTGCCGGAGATACTCCTGATTGAAGTACAGGCTGTTGATCGCGTCGGGATCTTCGAAAATACCGCGCACGTACAACTCCAGATCCACCGGATAGATATCCCCCTTGAGCGTTACGCGATCGCCGATTTTCAGGTTCAATTTTTTCGCCAAATCCGCTGAAATTACGCACGCCGTCCGATCGGTGACGAAGGCTTTCCGCTGGTCGTCGGGCATTACCATCTGCGTTCGAATCTTGAGAAACGGGCCCGGTTCCACTCCAAAGCGCGCAAAGAAATTGTTAGGATCGCGGCTGTCCTTATACGTGCCGCCGAACCAGTTCCAGACGGAAATCTCGCGAACTCCCGGCACGCGGCGGATCTGGTTCTCATACGATGCCGGCAAGGGCTGCGCCAGCGACACGCGATGCCTTACGACCAGGCGCAGAGCTTGCCCGGGAGTCGCATCTTTGTAATAGAGCGCATAATAAATTGCCAGCAGACAGCCCAGCAGACAGAGCGAAACGGCAATGCTTGAAATGGTGAGAATGCTTCGCCGACGGTTTCGAATGCTGTTCTTGAAGGCCAAGGAAAAATAGCGGAACATACGGTACCCCCTTTTTTCTGGATCTTCTCCCTATACGCGTTCGTATTCCTATATGTTCAACCCGCTCGTCCGGTCTTTAGGAGCCGGTGGATGTGAGGAGTCATACAGACTTGATCCCCCCACGTTTTAGCTGAGCGCTCGCTCACTTTTCGTCCATCATAACGCATCAAATACCAAGTCTGTTGCCAAAAATTTACAAAAATATGAGCAGTCGATCAGTCAGCTGCCCTCGACTGGGGGTGCTGGACAGGTATGATAAAGGCATCAAAAGAGAAGTGACGCCTGAGAACGGAGTAACGCGGCCCCGCGACACGCGCCGCCAGTTGCTCGAGGCCGCCGACCGGGCGCTTCGTGCCCGAGGACTAATGGGCGCATCGACCCGTGAGATTGCCCGAGAAGCAGGCGTTGCCGACGGCACGTTGTATGTGCATTTCGCCGATCGCATCGACCTGTTCATCGCGCTCATTCAAGAGCACCTGCCCCCGTATGTCGAACCTTTGAAACGATTAAACGCGCTCGTTGGCCGCCGCACCGTGCGCGCCAACCTGGCCGAGGTCTTCGAGGGCGCGCTCACCTGGAACGAGCAGATGGTTCCGGTCTTTAGCGCGATTTCGGCCGATCGGCATCTGTGCGTAGCTCTTCAGCAAAGGCTTGCCGAGCGGAATGAAGGCCCTCACCTGGCGATCAAGGCGCTCGAACGGTATCTCGAAGCCGAACAGAAGCTCGGGCGAGTCAACAAACGGTCGGACCTGAAGGCGGCGGCGATGATGCTGCTTGGCGCGGCCCAGTATTGGACTTCTATTGCACCCTGGGTGGGCGCACACCTGAACTATTCGCGGCAGCAGTTGACGAAAGAAGTACTGAAATCGCTGATGACAGGCCTTGAAGCGAAGCCGGCAGTTGCAGCACGGCCGGCCCGAGCCCGGAAGTGACTTCGCAATCGACCGCCCAACCGTTCGACGAGCAGGACGAGTTTTTCATGCGAAAAGCCTTGGCCATGGCGCTCGTCGCCGCCGAGCAAGGAGAAGTGCCAGTAGGAGCGGTTCTAGTGAGCGGCGGCGTGATCCTCGCCGAAGGCTACAACCAGCCCATCGCGCTTCACGATCCGACGGCGCATGCCGAAATTCAGGCGCTTCGCGCTGCAGCCAAGAAGGTCGGGAATTATAGACTTCCAGGAACAGTGTTATACGTGACGCTCGAGCCGTGTCTGATGTGTGCCGGCGCGCTCGTAACCGCACGAATCGGCCGGCTGGTTTTTGCGGCGCGCGACCTCCGCTTCGGCGCAGTTCGCACCAAATTTCGAGTGGTGGATTCAGAGCTGCTTAACCACTCGGTCCAGGTTGATGAGGGTCTGTTGGCCGCGGAAGCGGCCGAGATGCTGATGAATTTCTTTCAGCGCAGGCGCGCAACCGGAGGTGAGTGGCAGCTCAACGATTAGCTGAAGATATCGTCGATAGTAATTTGGCCCTTAGTCCCCGATAGCACTGGCGCGGACTGTCCCTTCCGGTACACGACAGATTGACCGCTCTGGTTGGTAACCGTGACAGTCGGGGCGTCGCGGTCCACGCTCCAGAATTCCACGCATCCATTGGCCAGACACAGCGCCGCATATTCCCGGATCCCAGACTTGGTATTCGAGGGAGAGAGGATTTCCACAACTAGTTCCGGCGCGCCAGTCAAGTCTGCCTCCCCCACCTGGTCCCAGCGCGCTTTCGAGACGAATGCAACGTCGGCTGCGCGCAGGTCGTATTCACGCAGCGCTCTAAAGGGCAACTCCGTGATAACGTAGCCGTCCACCTCCAGAAGCGGCCGGAGTATCTCAGCTATCTTCATTTGCAGTTTGATATGCCACGGTTTAGGTCTGGACAAAATAACCAGTTGTCCCCAATGCAGTTCTTCCACTACGCTCGCGCGCTCGGGCCGCGAGTAAAATTGCTCAACGGTCATCAACAGCGGTTCGTTCAGAGCGGCCACAAAGCGATTATATTCTGAGTCTTGGATTTGCCACATAGGACCGCTTGCTCACGCGCGCTGTTCCGCCAAACATCTGATCCACGAGGGTCGTTTCAGAACCACGACCGTTAGGGAGTGGACGTGGCAAGTTCCTCTACACTGCAGCAGCTGGATGCGGCGCCGGCGGCATGACCCGCGAGCGACGCCGCGCGGCCAGCAGGATACAGGGGATTGAAACGAGCGTCAACGCCGAGAGAGTCGCGCCTAAGCGCAATGTCAACGGCGCATAGCGGAGTGCGACGGTGCTTGTGCCATCGGGGACAACGATACCGCGTAGGGCTCCATCGACTTCGTAGATGGATGCAGGCTTGCCGTTTACCAAGGCGCGCCAGCCCGGATAGTAGTTTTCGCTCAAGACCAGCAGACCCCGGCCTTGGCTTTCGACCGAAAGCTCCATCCGATCCAAGCCATAGTTGGTGACACGTGCCGTATCCGATCCGCCTGAAGGCCGGTCGAGCGCTTCCTTTAATGGTTGGCTGACTAGCGCTGTTTCGCGCATATTCCCTTTGAAGCTTGCTACCTGGAGGAATACATCTTCGCGCGATGGTTCAATGTTCACCCGATGCACAATCCAGGCATGCGGGAAGACGTTTTCATTCCTATAGATTTTCCAGTAGGCGTCTGCGTAGACGGGCGCGGGATCGCTTGCGCTCGCCGGCTTCAACAGGTATTCCACGTTATATAGGTCGAGCCGGTTATTGATGCGGCCAAAATTGTAGACGCCGGTCGCACCCATGCCGTCCATTGTGTAAATACCAAAGGCGTCGCCGATGTTCGGAGGTTCCGGTCCCTCCACCCGCACTCGAAAGATGCCCGGCTGCGATTTTAGAAACTGCACGGCTCCGAAACAGCTCTGAAGCTTACGTAAATAGTCGCCGCCCGAATGCTCGAGCTCGGTTTTATTGCGCGCGGTCCAATTGAAGGGGCTCAGATCGGTCAGGATGAGCGCAACAATCAGAAACCGGGCTGCCGCGCTCGAGTGGCCCGCGATGATGTACCGAAACAGTGCGTAGGAAAGAAAGACAAGAATTATAGATAATGAATTCCAACTGTTGATCTCAGGCTTGCCAAAGATCATGGGTATCGCAAGAGCTACGGCAAGGATTATGACCACCCCTGCGAAAACTTTGTTGATAACACGCCATTCATCGAAATTGACGGAATCGGCTAGTAGCGAGTCGACACCGAAAGCGGCGAGCAGAGCCATTCCGAAGCTCGTCAAATAAAGCAGCCGGGGAGCTTCCCGCAGCATCCAAAGCCAGGGAACCAACGCGTAGAGAAAGCCATGCAGGCCGGAAAACGGTCCCATCGCGTAGAGCAGCGATAACAGAGCCAGGAAAAGGAAATAGCGGACCCAGCGATTTCGCCAGTTCTTGGCAATGCCAATGATGCATAGCAAGAGAGGGAAGACACCCATATAGAGACTGATGCGTTCTCCGGTGCCCGAATCGCCATTGAACGCGAAGGGGAACAACAGCGACAAGAATCCGTGCGGCGCGAGCAGATTGTCACCGAGAAACTTGTACGGGATGACCGATGCGGCGGCGTTCGCGCTCGTTCCGAGCGCTCGAATCACTTGCGGAGTGTATTCTAGCGAGGGCAGTAGTTGCGCTGCGCCAACACCGAAGGCAAACAAGCCGGTGATGGCGACGACAGCGAAGGCGGATAGCCAGGCAGCGGAACGATCGGCCCGGTCACGCTTCTCGACGGACTGCCACCAGGCATAACAGGCCGCGGCGGTGGCAACAACAATGGCCTGCATCATCACCATGTGAAGCCTTCCACCGAGAATGCTGAGCCCAATGGCGAGGCCGCTGAATACCGCGTTCAAGAACGCGCGTGTCCGGCTTACGTTGAGAGAGGCGAGCGAGCGCAGCAGAAACAGAAAGATAAGCGGCAGCCAGATGGAGCTCTGAATCATATCGGGCCAGCCGGGCCTTGAAACAAATCCGCCGCAGGAGAAACAAACGCCCGCGAGCAAAGCGGCAAAGCCACTGAGTTTCAACTCGCGAGCGAGCTCGTACATGAACCAGGCCGCTAGAAAATAAAGCACGGCAATATAGACGTTGTAGGTGTATGGGTACGGGAGCCCGTAGCGGTTAGACGGAACAAGCGCCAGTAAGAAGTTGAATGGAGAAAACCCGGAGGTCTGCATCTCGCCAACAAAGCTGCGGCCGCCAAACGTGAAGGGATCCCACCCGGGCAAGTGGCCATGCCGGATTCTGTCGATCGAAAACGTGAGCCACGAATAACCCTGGTTGACACCTTCGGCTTCGGTGAGCAGCGAGAACTGGCGTGTGAGTAAGGTTCGCCAGTTAAAGATGACGATGATTAGCGCCAATAACAGGATGTGCTGTTTGCGCCTTGATGGTTGCAAGCTCCATCAGTTTAGCGCTACGCTCCCGCCGGAGCACAAAGAAAAGCGACGCGAGCCTCACTATAAACAGAAACAACAACAAGTCGAGCACCACTTGATACAAAATGATGTGCCTCGCGGTCTCTTGATCGTCATACAACGACGCGACCGCGAAAGTACTTGCACCCACGAATGCCACAAGGCCAATTACCGGCCACTCGGGCAGGCTGTCGCGGAATCGGGGGCGAACGGCGCACACGCAAACGAGCGCAAATGCCAGCAGGTACACTAGTGGACCGAACAGCCAGGCGCGCAATGCGATTTGGCGTCTCAGCGAACTCCACCATTTGAACCGCATATCATTTTTGTGCGCCGCGTAGTCCTCCATCCGGAAATGTTTTGTCCACCAATACTCTAAGTTGACATCGGCAGCGGGCTGCTCCAGGTCCGACATCAGGACGCGTAAACATGTAGTCGGATGAGTGAAATAGTAACTGGCAATCTTTGATAGCGTCACCTGGGCTTCAAAAATCTTCCGCTGTTTCAGATCGCTCAATAGATAGTTATCCTGGAAAGGCGACACGCCGATATATTTACGGTATTCATCCGGCAATCCAAAGTCTTTTAAAACCTGATTCGGATTTGAAGACATGGGCGCCAGCCGCACGAAAATCACCGAGTACATCGGATCGTCGCGATAGTTCGGCCTCGTCTTCATCGCCATGCCGAGCGTCGTTACCATAAAGACTCCTGCAGCCGCCAGCCACAGCTTCCGCATTCGTCTCGTCTTAGTTTGAAGTCCAAAGAAAGTTGCCAGGGCACAAAGCGGAAAGACGCCGACCTGATACTGCAGCTTGCTCGTTAGAAATAAGATGCCAAAGAGCGCAAAAGCCGCCAACCACCGCCGATCGCCGCTTTTCTGGCGCAGGCAAACATTCAGCACGACCGCCGCGGTGCAGCAGAAAAACACAATGGCGGCAGCGTCCGCATACGCGGTGCTGAAGAACTGAACATACTCGACATCCGTTGTGATGATCAGCAGAAGCGCTCCCGCAAGTACGGCAACCCATAGTGGAGAGCTTCGATACGCCTGCACAAACAGCCATAAGGCGAGTGCCATCAGCAGGCCATGCATGATACCCATCAAGCGGATATCGAATTTCCCATGCGGCAAAAGCCACCGCGCCAGGCATTTCGCCGCTTTTGCCACACAATACTCCGAGCTAGGTAGATAAGCGATCCACAGATAGCGCGCACGAGAGATTTCGTAATCCGTGACGAAATAACGCTCAGCGATAGCTTTCTCATTGCCTGGCGCGGGGCCGATCGAAAGCGCGCCGAATATCTTAGGAAAGTCGCCATTATCGGCTAGTCCAATGGGAACGGGTCCCACAATCTGAAACCCAGCCAACAGCACATACAGGCCGACGACCGCCACTTCCACGCATGAGTGTGGCCTTACTCGGATAGAACTATCCCCCACTTCCTTTTTATAGTACGCGCGTGGCCTATTCTGAGAGGAGAAATGTTGCCGGTATGAAATTCTCTTTTGCTGTTCTAATGGCGCTAGCCGTGTGGCTACCCGCGCTCTGCGCCGCAGTCACCGTGATTCCCGATGTCACGGTGATTGACGGCACGGGCGGCGCTCCCATTCAGCATGCAACCGTAATCATTGAAGGCGAGAAGATCCGCGAGATAAGGACTTCATCTTACAAGCCGCGGCGCGGCGAACGCGCGCTTCATTTCGAAGGCAAGTTCGTGATGCCGGGATTGATCAGCGCGCATAGCCATCTTGGACTGGTGGACGGCACAGCCACAAAACCGGAGAATTACAACGAAACGAACATAGAGCGGCAGTTAAAGCAGTACGAAGAGTACGGCGTCACGACCGTCATGTCGCTGGGTCTGAACAAGGACTTGTTGTATCAGTTGCGCGATGAGCAACGGGCGGGGAAGCTGGGCGGTGCGGCTATTCTCACAGCCGGGCGCGGCATTGGCGTGCCGGGCGGAGTTCCGGGATTGAACGTCGGCTCCGATCAGGTTTATCGCCCGAAAACGCCGGAGGAAGCGCGGCGAGCAGTTCGCGAGATGGCGGCGCACCATCCCGACATCATCAAGACCTGGGTAGACGACAATCTCGGTAAGTCGCCGCGGCCGAACTTCGAGGTGGAAGCGGCGGTGATTGACGAGGCGCACAAGCAGGGGCTGAAAGTGGCGGCCCACGTCTTTTACCTCGCCGACGCAAAGAAGCTGGTTTCAGACGGCGTGGACGTTCTGGCGCACAGCGTGAGAGATAAGCCGGTCGATAGCGAGTTCATCCGCTTAGTAAAGCAGCATGGCACTGTATACATTCCGACTTTGCAGTTGGAGGAAGCGTTCTTCATTTATCCGGACAAGCCGGATTGGATCAAGTCGCCGTTCTTTCTGAATGCGCTGCAGCCCTCGGTACGTGAAATGCTGTTGTCGCCGGAATTTGCCGCCAAGGTGCAAAGCGACCCCGCGACCATCGAACATCGTCAATTCCTGGCAACGGCCGAGCAGAATTTGAAAAGGCTGGCCGATGCCGGAGTAACGATAGGATTCGGTACCGATTCGGGCGCGACGCCCACGCGCATTGCGGGGTTTGCCGAGCATCGCGAATTGCAATTGATGGTTGAAGCTGGGCTAAGCCCCGCGCAGGCTATTCATAGCGCCACAAGTGTAAATGCAACTTTCCTCGCGATTCCACAAACCGGGACACTAGTTGCACGCAAGCAGGCCGATGTTCTGGTGCTCGATGCCGACCCGCTCAGCGATATCGAGAATACGGAAAAGATCGCTGCCGTGATACATAATGGCAGCGTTGTAACACGCTAGCTGGTGGATACCCTGAAAAAACCGCTCCTTCGCGGTCGCGGCTCGGCTACGGTTTATTGCGTCTGGTGAACGTGGTCTTTCCCAGTTCAATATGCAGCCTGATCGAGGAAATCCACACTGGTCCGCGGTCCTGGTTGTAGGCGGGATTTGAAACATGTTGGAGGTCAAAGCTCGAAAAGAATCCCGGGAACAGTCGCGCGCTGTAATAGCTTTCCCATACGTACTCCGGCCCATATTGCAGCCGTCCATCGCCAATTAGAAAATCGTGCCCACCGAGCGCGAGATACAGCGCATGAACTCCCGAAATCCCGCCGACGGTGAGTTCGGTTGCAACGTTATCGAAAGGTCTGTGCCACCGCG
>JBAUZG010000005.1:0-36275 GCA_049585195.1 Bryobacteraceae bacterium
TCAGCGAAGATTACTTCAGGACGCTTCAGATTCCCCTCTTGGCAGGACGCCCATTCGAGCGAACGGATACAGGGACTGCGCGCTGGGTGGCAATCGTCAATCGAACATTCGCCGAGCGCTATTTGCCGGGCGAGAATGCGATAGGGAAACAGATCCTCACAGGTGAAGATTCAAGTGAAAGACCACGCGAGATTGTCGGCGTCGTAGCCGATGTCCGTCAGGACGCGCTCGAAAAAAAACCCGAGCCAGAGATTTTTGCGCCCTATAGGCAGCAGCCGCCCGTAGCTGCCGGGCATGGTTATCAGAATCGTGTGCACATGAATCTGGTTGTGCGCACATGGGCCGATTCGGACGCTACAGTTGCCGAGATTCGAAACATCGCCGCTCAGATGGACGGTAATCAGCCGATCTATGCGGTGCGAACGATGTCCACTGTGCTTGCTCAGGCCACCGCTCTTCGACGCCTGCATGCAACGTTACTCGAGATTTTTGCGAGTTTTGCTTTATTTCTTTCCGCTGTCGGCTTGTACGGAGTAGTTTCGCAGAGCGTCAGCGAGAAAACGGCTGAAGTCGGGCTGCGGATGGCGCTGGGCGCCACACCGGCTAAAATCCGCCAGATGTTTTTTCTGCAAGGTCTCAAACTGATTCTCTCGGGGCTAGTCGCTGGCCTCGCGCTTGGCTTGGCGTTGAGCCGGGTCCTTAGTTCGTTCTTGTTCGATATTTCTGCGCATGATCCCCGAACTCTAGCCGCAGTTTGCGGCTTGCTCCTCGCGGTTTGTTTCGTCGCGATCTGGCCGCCCGCGCACCGCGCAGTACGGGTTGATCCGATAATTGCGTTGCGGCATGAGTAGTAGCCGCTTAAGCCAGCAATCTCTCATACTCTTACCGGAATAATCTGGTGCGAGTTTTCAAACTATTTGCGCGTTTGGGTAGCGATTTATAACCCCTGGCTGTGTTGAAGTACAGAGTGCGGCTTAGTCCGGATAGCTCTCGACTGAATATTCCGGATTGAGCTTCCCATTGTAATTGCATTTTGCTTCGGAGGAAAGTTAGTGCGTCGCCCCAAACTTGTTTTTGTCTTGTCACTGTTCCCTGCGCTTGCCGCTGTGGCTGTCAGCGCTCAGACTACTCCTGAAATCTCCTTCTGCCCTGCCGGTGTGCACGCGGATGGATTTATCAATTGGTCGAAACTTCCAAAAGCGCCCGCCGCGGCGATTGGACAGCAGATCTCGATCACCCAAACCGTTCCCGTAACAGGCATCGCAAACCTGACCGCAACGATTTCCATCCAGGGTACTCTCTCGAATCCTGGAAATTCTTTCTACACCGTCATGAATGCAGCTGATCTGTTCATCAGCACCGCCGGCGGCACGCCCGTCACCATCACGTTCAGCACTCCGGTGAAAGGCTTCAGCGTGGTGTTTCGCTCGTACGGTCGCTCTAATCACGGCTTTCACATGATGGCCAACGATGTGAATGGAAACTCTACCTCAGTCGCCCCGCCTCCGCCGGCACAAGTTGATGCGGACGGGTTCGAATATCCCGCCGACGAGCTTTCCACGGCTCCTCTGCAAATTTCGAGCACCTCAGCAAACCTGACATCCGCCGCATTCGGCTTCGACGGTGACTTCAGTGAGAACTTCTCGTTCGAACTCGTCAATCTAAGGGTGCAATCCGGGTCGGCGCCCGATGGTTCGAGCCAGGTGCCGCTCAACGGGTTGACAGCGTGGTATCGGGCCGACAAAACAGGCGCGTCGTTGCCGCCCAGCGCTTCAGGTCCGGTGAATGTAAGCGCGTGGCCCGATCAATCGGGCAGCGGGAATAATGCCAGTGTTCCCGCGAGTGGCAGCGGGCCGGTTTCTACTCTCGATGGAGGAAACTGCACGCCCGTTCTATCGTTCAATGGCAGCCAGTCGCTGAACTTCAACTTGCCCGTGGACGGCTGGACCGGGATGACAGTTATTCTTGCGTCCCAAGCCTATGCCGACGGAACCGGATCGAGCAACGCCGCGCTCTTCTGGAGTCAGAACGAGGGGTGGGGAGAAACCTTTGTGAGTCCATTTCAGACGAGCGTATGGTATCGATTCGGCACCGGGCACCCGGGCCATCAGCCAAATTATTCGCGCCCGGCAAATATCGGAGGAGACTTCAGCATCACGACTACGGTGCACACCACAACGCTTGATTCACTCTATGTGAATGGCACGCTGGCTCAGCAGGAAGGCGCGGAGTCGGCGCAAATTCTGGGCTCTGCGATAACCGGAAGTATCGGCAGCGGCCACGGCAACACTTTCTTTACTGGCAATATCGGCGAGATTCTAATCTACAATCGAGCCCTATCGGATACCGAGCGCGAGAACGTAGAACACTATCTGATCGGAAAATACGGCGTAAACTAAACGCAGCCGCGCGCGGAAGAACATGCGCTACACAGTCAGGGAACGTTGGAGCGGCTTATCGGACTTCGCATAATCGGCCGCCGCCTCGGTAGCGGTGCTGATATCCTCCGCTCCAGTCGCTTCCAGCGTCTCCCGCGCGCGTTTCACCCACTCCGAATCGTCGCAATGAACGGACAACAGAATCTGCCCGCTGTGCACGCGACCTTCATACCGCTTTGCCTCGTATTCGGGAATGCCGCTTCCCACCAAGGCGCCTACTATGCCGCCTGCCACGCCTCCTACCCCTATGCCGCTCAACAGAGCGAGGATAGGACCCGCCGCAATCAGCGGTCCAGCGCCTGGAATAGCCAGCGTGCCAATTCCCGCCAACCAGCCTAGAGCGCCTCCAACCACGACGCCTGTGCTGGCTCCGGTAACGGCACCCTCCGGAGCCTTTGTAGCTCGCTCGTGAACGAAGTCCTTGCTTCCCTGATTGTCGGGGAATAGCGCCGAGACATCTTCCCTACGGAAACCAGACGAGCGAAGAGTATTTACCGCCTCTTCCGCTTTCGCGATGGTGGCATAGATCCCGAAAACCGCCCTATTCTTTCCACCCATGACAACCCTCCTGTGAATAGATCGAGGTTTGCCTGTCTTTGTTTCGGGAAGCGCTGGTAAACCCTCGTAAATCTACGTATTCACCACCCTGGGCACTAAACTATTCGCTATTGCCCGAAGAGAGTGGAATTTCGAAATATACAATCTGTTTTCCCGATGCGCGCTCAAAGATGCCTTGCACCAGGAACTTCAATCCCGGCTCTGGATGTGCTTGAAAGTAAAAAAAACCGCTCACTTGCTGGCCTGGAGGAACGATCTTGGCTACAAACGCCCTTTCCACAATCGCTAGCGAATCCATTGGATCCTTGTGTATGTGCGGAATGGGGCTTGAGTTCACATTGGGGGACTTTACCGGTTTGGCGATCGATGCCACATCTCCCGGCTCGATCGGAATCACGGATTTGCCCTCTTTCGGAACCAGCTTCACGTCGATTCCATTCAGATCCAGCGCTTTGGAGCGGTTGTTCTTAATCACCAGCAAAACCGGCAAAACGCCATACCGGTTCAGGTCTACTTTCTTCCCGAATACCGGCTTGGTCTGCTCGGCGGATTCAAACGCTTGCGCGCCCACCACCACCTGTTCACCCTCCTGGTGAGAATACTTCTCAGGCGCTCCGGCCTGGAACGTCTTCTCCGCGCCCGCAGCGAAACCCGACGTTATACTCAGAAGCGCGATAACTGCCTTCGCAAGCGTGCGCATCATTCTCCTTTACCGGCTAATCCAGCTACTCGCATTTCCTTTTCTCATTGTTTATTTTGCATGGCGCATCCTCACAGACCGGGCCTACAGCTCCCATTTCAGGGAGCGTCTCGGTTTTCTTCCTCGCCGGCTTGAGCGGACGGCCCCCGGCTCTATCTGGTTACATGCTGTCTCCGCCGGCGAAATCGCAACTGCGGTTCCTCTCATCAAGCGCCTTCGGGAACAGGAGCCGCGCATCTCGATTCTCATTTCCACTTCCACCGCCGCCGGCCGGGCCGTCGCCCTGAAACGGTTGGAGGGAATTGCCGATGGCGTCTTTTATTGCCCGCTCGACTACGCTTCCTGCGTGCGGCGCGCGCTCGGCCGTCTAAAACCCTCCCTCGTTATCATTCTCGAAACTGAAATCTGGCCCAATCTGTATGCTGAGGTGAAACGTATCGGTACCAGCCTTGCAGTTGTCAACGCGCGCATCTCGACTCGCAGCTGGCCCCAATACCGAAGCGTGAAATGGTTCTTCGCCCCTGTCCTACGGCTACCTGATCTGATCCTGCCCCAAAGCGTCATCGATCGTGAGCGCTACTACCGCCTCGGCGTTCCGCCTTCGAAGCTTCAGCTCGAAGGGAACCTGAAATACGACTCGTGTTCTGCCGCGCCCCCGGCTGCGATCCCCACCTTCGGCGCCGATCCCGTCTGGATCGCCGCCAGTACCGTTGCGCCCGGTGAGTCGAGACATTACAAGCACAAGATCGACGAAGATGACGTTGTTCTTGATGCTTTTGAAACGCTGAGAATCGAGTTCCCCCGGCTGCTTCTGATTCTCGCCCCACGCCAGCCCAGTCGCTTCGACATCGTCGCCGAGAAACTCGTAAGGCGATATATACATTTCGTCCGCCGCACCGAACTGCTTGAGAGGCCAGGTTCGCAACTTGTTCTTCCTGGCGTTATCCTTCTCGATACCCTCGGCGAGCTTGCCGGAACCTTCAGTTTGGCCGACGTTGTTTTTGTGGGAGGCTCTCTTGCACCTCGAGGCGGACACAATATTCTCGAGCCCGCTTCGAGTGGCGCTGCTGTTATCACCGGCCCGCACATGGAGAATTTCGAAACCATCGTTCACGAGTTTCTCGAAGCCGGAGCCATGCTGCAGGTCGACAGCCCCGAAGATCTCGCTGCTTTGACCGCAACTCTCCTGCGCGACCGCGCTCAGGCCCGTGTCATCGGCCGCCGCGCCAGGCTTCTGGTGGAACATAAGCAAGGTACCGCCGATCGCATCGCCGCAAAGCTATGGCCTCTATACTGGTCCGCCGTGCCCAGAGCCCCGCACGGCATCTTCGCTCGCGCTGTGCTGGCGCCTCTTTCAGAACTCTGGACACTGGGAGGCAGTATCAAGCGGCGGCAGGACGAAGCACGCCAGGAACGCCTTCCCGTTCCCGTTGTGAGCGTGGGCGGCATCACCCTGGGCGGCGCGGGTAAAACGCCTTTCACCAATTATCTTGCTAAGCAGTTCTATGACCGGGGCTACCGCCCGGCCATTCTCACTCGCGGCTACCGCCGCCGCACGCCTGCTCGAAACGTCATTCTCCCGGCCGGAGCCCAAATCTCGCCCGCTATCACTGGCGATGAAACTCAGATTTTCCTGCGTGCGGGCGTAGCGCCAGTCGGTATCGGTGCAAACCGGGTTGAAACCGGCCGCCTTCTCATGCGGCACTACGAGGTCGATCTCTTCCTGCTCGACGACGGGTTCCAACATCGCAAGATGCACCGCGATGCCGACATCGTGGTCATCGATGGCCTCGCGCCGTTCGGAGACCGTCATGTGGTTCCGCTCGGCAGGCTGCGCGAGCCGCTCGATTCGCTTGTGCGCGCCGACGCGATTGTCATCACCAGGGCCGACAACAAGCTGCGCTTCGAGTTGCTTGCCAAGCAGGTTCGCCAATTCAACCCGCACGCTCCGATCTTTCGCCTTTTCACGCATCCTCTCCAATGGAGGATGTGCCGGCAACACGCCTCTGTAGCCAAGTTGCCCTTCACGCGAGTCGCCGCGTTTTGCGCCATCGGCAACCCCCAAGCGTTTTGGAACATTCTCAGCCGAATCGGCCTCGAAGTTGTGTACCGCTGGACGTTTCCCGATCACCACGAATACAAGCCCTCCGAGTTGCGCCGTATCGCGTCGCAGGCTCATGGAGCTGGCGCCCAGATCCTGGTAACTACCGAAAAAGACCGCATCAATTTTCCGGGAGACTTTGCATCCGCTGTCGCGCCATTCGAAGTCGCCTGGCTCGAAATCGAAACTGCTCTCGAGCAAGATCAGGAATTTTTCAAGTGGCTCGAATCGAAGCTCACCACCCGTTTCGCCGAAACGTAGCGGCAGCGCGGAAGCGACGCAATCCTACGCCGACGCTTTCAGGTGCCGTCGCTCGAGCATCGCAAGTTCATGCGCCAGCAGCGCCCGCTTCAAATTCACTCCGCCCACCGCGCCGCCCGCGAACCCGCCAATCTTTCCGCCGGCGGCCGTCACCCGATGGCACGGAACAATCAGCGGAAGCTGGTTGCGCCGGTTCGCCTGACCGACAGCCCGCATCGCGCCTGGATTCCCGATCATTTCGGCAATGTCGCCATAAGTCCTGATCTCCCCGTACGGGATTCGCGCGAGCGCTTTCCACACACTCGTTTGAAACGGCGTGCCTACGTACTCAACTGGCAGATCGAAGGCAAGCTGTCTCCCGGCCATATAGTCTTCGATCTGCATCGCGGCCGCATCCAGCAACCCGGACCCTGTGCCTCCAGGCCAACGCCGCGCCAAACCGGCGCCGCCGCATTGCCATAGAAATTCATCTTCCGTGCAGGGGTGACCTTCCGCATCCATCGACGAGTGGACAATGCGGCCGTCCTTCGCGGCCAAGTACACCCGCAGCCGTTCTCCGCCAGCCAAACGCCCGTTTACAACAGTCCAGAACACCATCGCTTCTCACTTTACACCGCGTTGACTGGCCGCAACAGCATCCTCCACCAACTCTCTCAGCAACCGTCGCGCATCTTCTCTCTGGCCTTGCCGAACTAGCGAAAGCGCGCCGGAATCAACCAGGCGATACCACAATTCGCGCCGCGCACCGAAATCGGTAATTCGAGACGCGATCTCTTCTCGTAACTCGCCGAGCATTTCGACCAGCGATGCATACTCCTCGCCCAACTCCTTCTCGAACCGCTCCCTTAGCCGCACGGCGAGTGCGGGCGCGATCCCATTTGTTGAGATTGCCAGCATCAAATCCCCGCGAGAAACAATGGAACCGAAACTGAACCGGCATCGTTCCGGGTCGTCAACAGCGTTGCACAGCACGTTACGCTCTTCCGCTAGCCGGAAGATTTCTGAGTTGTCCTTGCGGTCCGTAATGACGAGGAAGCAGCCATCAAGATCGCTCGGCTGAAATTCGCGCGCATGCCACGTTACGTCGCCTTCCCTCACCAGTTGCTCAATACTTGCTTCCGCCCGCGGGTTCACGTAAGTAACTACTGCGCCCCGCTGGACTAGGGTCCGCACCTTTCCCGGAATCTCGAATCCCTCACCTGTGACGAGACATCGTTTCCCCGATACATCGAGAAAAACGGGATACCGAAAGTTCATGCGCCAGGCCGCTACGCAGAGGCGAGCGCGGGTTCAGAGATTCTTTTCAGCTCTTCAATCCCCACGCGATGGCAGAAATCGCCGAACGCTTCCGCCTCCTTCCGCTGCTCCCGGTAATACTCGAAGATCGGCCGCAGCCTCACGTGAAGCTGATCGCGTTTCACATTCTGGGCGAACAACCGCGCGAGCCGCGTGCCAAACGGCGTCCCTCCCAGGTAAATCGAGTACATCGCAACACTCGCTCCCACAATCCCGATCTCCGCCGTATACGGGCGCGCACAGCCGTTTGGACATCCGGTCGTACGCAGGTGAATCACTTCGTCGTTCAACCCCAGCTCGTTCAACTCGGCCTGCACATCCGCCACAACTTCCGGCATGATCCGTTCCGATTCCGTGATCGCTTGACCGCACGTGGGAAGCGCCGGGCACGACATCGCGTGCCGTAACACGGGCGGCAGGTCCTCGTGTCTGGCGACGCCATGCTCGCGCAAAATTGCCGCAATCTTTGGCTTGTCCTCTTCGCGGATGCCGCTCAAATACAGGTTCTGAAGCGATGTAAGCCGCACTTCAGGGCGAAACTCTTTGACGATCCGGCGCAGTCCCGTGCGCACGCGCCGCCGCTCGTCAAAATCCTTCACGCGCCCGGCAATTACGCGGACGCCGACAAACCATCGAGCCGATCCATCTTCTGCTGTGCCCTGCCGGTGCCACCCGAGATAATCCACTCCGCGCCGCCACTCGAGCTTCCTCGGTTCGGCAAGCGTCCGTCCCACCCGCGCCTCAAGCTCTTCCTTGAACTTCGCCACGCCCCATTCATCCAGCACATATTTCAGCCGTGCCAGCTTCCGGTTCGAGCGATTCCCGAAATCTCGATGGATCGTCAAAATCGCGGTCGCAATCTCGAGCACTTCTTCCCGACTCGGCCCAATGAAGCAGACTGGATCGGCAAGCCGCGGATGCGATTGCTTGACCCCGGCGCTCTGCCCCATGCCGCCTCCTGCCAGCACGGTGAACCCGATCGTCTTCCCGTTCTCCGCGTGCGAAACGAACCCAATATCGTTCGAATAAATGTCCGTGGCGTTATCGCCCTCGTACGTAAACCCGATCTTGAATTTGCGGGGTAGATACGTGGGCCCATAGACAGGTTCCACTTGCCAGGGGTCTTCCGGTTCCTCGACACTCGCTACCTTGTCCCCGTCCACCCAGATTTCGTAATATGCGTTCGTTTTGGGCTTTAGGCTCTTGCCGACATACTTTACGTAAGGCTCGAGTTGCTCGCTTTCCGGCCGGTCTACCGGCGGCGCCGAGCACACCGTATTCCGCGCAACATCGCCGCACGCCGCCAGCGTCGTCAGCAGGTTCTTGTTAATGTCGTGGATCACCGCGTGAAGGTTGGCTTTCGACACATAGTGAAACTGAATATCCTGCCGTGTCGTGATGCGAAGGCTCTTATCGCCCTTCTCGGCAAGCTGGTCCAGCGCCAGATACTGCTCCGGCGTCAACAACCCTCCCGGTATCCCCACCCGGATCATCGCGCTAAATAGCTTCTGTCCCGCCTTGCGCAGATCGCGGTCGTCCTGCTGATATACGCCGTGAAATTTTAAAACCGCAGTGGCGTCTTTAGAGAATACATCGCTCTCGTTGCGAAGCTCTTCCGCGATCGGCCCGCGCAGGAATCGGCTTGCGGCTTTTGCGGCTTCAGCAGAGGAAAGCTGCTTGTCCATCTGTTTACTAGGCTAGCACTGTATGGTAGCGAAGAAAAAGAGAATAAATGGGTTCGTTTGTTCAAATCTGTGAACCGCGGAAGCTCTGTGCTACGCTGGTCGTGGCGATTTTGCCAACCTCTCGGCAACCCCGCCTTCTCCAAGTGCGGGCGCGTAGCTCAACTGGCAGAGCAACTGACTCTTAATCAGTAGGTTGAAGGTTCGATTCCTTCCGCGCTCACCAAAGAAATCAATAAACTACAGACAAAAACGACCGATTGTGTAATAGCGTTTGTGTAATGGCCCGGTTGCAACCTCGTAAGATAGCGGGTAGCATGGATTACATGCCGCTTCAAATCTTCCGGCGCCACACCGGGAAGCGTGACAAGGGATACCGGGCGACGGACCGGGAACACAAGGACTGCCGGTGCAAGATCAGCGTCGAGGGGAAGCTCGGCGATGAATTCATTCGCAGTTCAACGGGGGACCCGGTCGCTGAGCCGGGCCCTGGCGGTTAAGCGCGCCGAGAATACCGGCAAGTGGGAGGTCGCACCGGACGCCGATCCTAAAGCGTCAACCGGCATTGAAATCAGAGATGCTGTCCAGGCGTTCTTGAATCACTGCACAGCCGAATCAGGGAGCAATGTCGCAGACGTAACGGTCAGCAAATACCGGACAGCGATTGGACGCTTTCAAGAGTTCTGTGATGAGGCCGGCTATACCCGGATCTCCGAGGTCGATCGCTCGGTGCTGATCGCCTGGAAAGACACCTGGGCGGAATGGGGAATTGGACCCGGCACGACGGGCAATTACATAATGATCACGAAGGTCTTCGGCGGGTTCTGCCTTGAGCGGAATTGGTGGCCGCGGAACTTCGCCAGCGATTTGAAGAACCCAACCAACTACCAGCACACGGAACGCCTGCCCTACACAGATGACGAGATGGAAGCAATTCTCGAAGCGGCCCGGACGGTGGAGCTCGACGTTCAGCAGCCGATCACGAACGAAGAGCTCGAGACGTTCATCTTGATGATGCGGCACACCGGGATGGCAATCTGTGATGTCGCTCTGCTGCGGGAGTCAGAGATCGTCGGTGATGAGGTCCGGTACTTCCGGAAGAAGACCCAGCGGCAAGCGAACCGAATACTCGTTGTCGTGCCGCTACCGGCATGGCTGCTTGATCAGCTGAAGCGGATCAAGACAACGAACGGGTATTACTTCTGCCCCGGATCGCCCCATCTAATCTCGATCACTCGCCGATGGCACAATAGGCTGAGCCAGGTGTTCGGCGCGGCCGGAATTGAGAAGTGTGAATCGCATCGGTTCCGGCATACGTTTGCGACGAAGATGCTCATGCGGCGGATTCCCGGAGTAGGCTACATCCCGGTCAGTGTAGTCGCCCGTTGGCTCGGGCACGCCAATGAGAAAACCACGATCAGGTATTACAGTCACTGGATTGCCGAACGTCAGGAGCGGGCGTCAGATTTAATGCGGGCAATCCATCGCGAGGATGCTAACGGCTCAGCCTAGCGTAAACTCGGCGCGCGGCTGACTCGCTGATGAACATCGTTGTCTTGTCGACGCCGATGCGCAGCACGCCTTCTCCCGCTCGAATAACCTCCGGACAGTCTTTGCCGACATCGACCAGCGTGCCGCAAGATCCGGTATGGTGGAGTGCTGCTCTCTGTGATGCTGAACATGGCTCGAAACAACATGCAATCCGCCACGATCGGATTTCCCGGTGTGGCGGGTTTTCATTTCAGCTTGCTTTTCGGCAAGCGATTGTACGTGTCGGGCGGGCATCATGCGGCCACCGGAAGCTATTCTGCGAGAGCGGCCCGCATTGGATTTTAGCCCTCGACATCGTCTTCGTGCACAAACCCTCGCACAAAGAGGTCCTCGAAGTTCTCGACGTCCTTTTCCACGTGGCGAACGTGACAGTACGTTGCTGAGTCGTCAAGTCCCGTAACCCTGTAGTCACAAGTCATCTTGAGACATCCAGTCGGAGTTGTTTGTGCAATAAGGCTATTCTTGCTTGCTTTCGAATATACTGGCACGCATTCGCGCCTAAGCACCAAGTGATAGAGCTGATATTGAGGGCTTAGTCTTTGGACGCGCTTTTGATCAATTGTGAGGAGGATACCAGTGGACGTTACAAGGACGTACTCGGCACGCTCCCTTAGTCCTTCAGGGTCAAACTTATAGAATTCTTCCTTCACGATCCAGCTTCCATCTCGACTGACCCGATACACTTCAGGTGTCAACCTCCATAGGTTCCAAAACGCCGTGGAGTCAACGCCATTTTTCATTAGCTCCATCTCAAGATCATCGTGATCGAGGATGATAAAATCGGTGGGCTGTGATATATGTTTTTCTAGATACTCTTTGTTTCTCGCGTAGTGAGGAACGCCCGAACTAAGCAAACCGCCCACATTACCCAGATTAGGAGCATCGAGAAATACTCGTGCGTCGTAGCGGGTTTCGAACGTGACGAAGAGGACTTGCCGGCATAAAGTCAGACAGCTTTGGTAGTCATCAATATGAAATGCGTTTTCCGCCTTTCGCAGTAGATCCTTCGCCTCGTTGTCACGCAACAAATCGATCAGACTGATGGTCGCGAACGCCTTGCCAAACCTGGAGCGAGTCACCTCGTCGAAGAACTCCCAAACCGTGGTCAGCAGTGGCTCAAGTTCGGCCTTGGACGGCTCTAACCCGTAGTGATTAGAGTTGACGCGAAGCTTATTCAACGCAATCAGGCGAGCCTTGAACGGTAGTTCCTGAGGCGTGATTTTCTGGTTGATGTACTCAAAATACTTGTCGAAGTTAGTGCGCTGGTCCACATCAGCATTTACATGCTCGGACAATGCGAGCAGGAAACTCTCGACAGAATCCTGAAGGAGATTGCAGGCAATTGACAATCTCACACCGCTTGCGGAGGCGGCGTTTTCCTTTGCTAGATGATAGAGACTCCGAGCCAGCAAGAGTTTGGTTACCGTTGTTTGGGTCATCACGCTGAAATTCCGTGCGAGGGTCGAGCTAAGGGCCCTGGCGAGCCGAGAAAACACCCTCTTTGATTGAATCCTCCGCAAATGATCCACTTTTGGACGGCTGTCGTCGGTGGCAGAGAGGCTTGTGGCGCCTGGGCGAATAACAGGCCGGCGACGCCGAGCAGCGAGAGAGCACTGCGAACCGACATAATCTATCTCAAGGATAAGCCCGCCGGCCAGAATAGGATCATCCCCCGGAACAGGAAACCATCCTGGCCGGCGTGATTCATTTTCACTCTTCTCCTCCAACTGCCGACTCCAGCCGCGCCTTCAGATCCTCCGTCAACTCGTCGATCGTCTTTTGTATTGATGCTCTGCGCGTCGGGATATGTAGATCCCATTTTCTAGTCACCCACCTAAAGCCGAGAAGGTACAAAGCCGACTGGAGCAACGTCACGGCTGCCATCATACCTAGCAAGAAGGCCAAGTGGCTCCCGGCTGGCCCGGAGCGACTAGCCCCGTCCGCGACAAGGCCGATGAAGAAAGACATCCAGGTAGCGAGCGAGCCGATGAAGATATAAATAAGGGTGGCCACATTGTAAAGCACCACCTGGGCAGGCGTGAACTCCCACCCCTTGGTATCGTCCAGCTTCTTTTGTAAATTGTCGATTCGCTCCTTCAGCGATTCCTGATTCCGGCTGGCTCGCCAATTCTTGAACTTGTCAACGCCTCTGTCGACGGGATGTCCAAACGCTCTGTCCAGTACACGCTTGAAGAACCAGAGGGAGATGAATACGACTGCGGACCAAATAGCAGCGGCCAGCCAAATCAACACAACGGGTTTTATTGTACGTCCTCGCCCTCACTCCACTCGAATATTGTTCTGCTTCAGGAGTGCAATCACATGGTCAGCGGCGATGATCTTTGCCAGTCCCGCGTTGTAGATGAGAGTACGGTTCGTCTGGGGGTTGACGAACTCCTCTTGAGCCCCATCACGATACCTGATCGTGTCGGTCAAGAATGCGACCATCACGCCAATCACCCTACCGCTCGCGAGCGAGAATACCGGGCCGCCACTGTTTCCGTGATTGCAAACCATGTCAGCAAGATAGAAGTCATCGAGCTCGGATTGCCGCCTCTCGCTTAACGCTTTCAGATCTTCCAAGCTCTTTGGTGGCCCTGACATAACCCCGCGCGGAAACGGGTTCGCGGACGCGATATACCCAGCTGTCGTGACAAGATTCGGTATTTCGAATGGATACCCGGTCGTGAAAATCGACTCTCCTTCATCAAGGTGCCGGGCTTCCAGGCGGGCGGCAGCGATAGGCGCGAGTGATGCTCCCGGAAAGAATTTAGTAGCCGATTCTTTAAATTCCGGACTGAATGGGTTTGCATTCGGGGCGAGAACGATTAGATCGTGCTCTTTATCTTCGGTCTTAATCACCGCATCTGTTGAACTGAAATTCCCGGCAGCCTCGAAATGTCCCTCCATGGTTTTTAGCGGCCACTCTACGACAATATGAGAGGGAGCGGGGCCGCCTTCAACAGGAACGACCACATGACGGGCAGTTATAACAAAGCCTTCACGGTTGATCGTGAATCCTGTTCCGGCTGAGGTTCCCTCATTTGGCCCTTGCCCGAAAACCACCACAACACGTACGATCGATGGCCGGGCCCGCTTGATCGCTGCGGAAAGCGGGCTTAGTTGTGGATGCGTCTGAGAAAAAAGTGCGTTGGCACACGTCAGGCCCAGCGCGAGCAGTTTAGATTTCATTGGTCCTCCGGGAATTGCTGCGAGGATAACACCTCGCCCCCCATTTGCTGAGACGATTGCGCTCAGCTTTGGAGTTTCAAGCCCACGCGTAGTTCCGAAGTTCTGACTATCTGCCCCTTTCTATGAGGACAAGAAAGGACCTCGCCCCTATGTCAGGCAAACAAGCACGCCGTCTTCGCAGGCTCGCCAAAGGCTGATGCAGCCAACCGCAAACCACTCACCCCTCAAGTGTGGGCGGCATTGATACTGAGCCTCGGCATTGTGCTTCTGCTGGCCCATAAGAAGGAGCAGGGGATCGCTCTCATTACCGCCGGTCTCGCAGTATGGCAGCACAGAAGCTGAACACCCCAAACATATCCCCCTCTGTTTGTTTCGTGATATCCTGAAGACGTTCTCTCAGGTAGTTGCTTCTTAAGGAGCCGGGTGACCCTCCGTTCACACCATGAGAGGACGCAATTGAACAAAGTTGAATCTTTCGTTATCAGGCTGGCCGGTCTGATCTTGCTGGTGATCCTGCTATGTAAGGTCATCTGGCGTGAGCTCGGCCTGTGATCTCCGCAGAAAGCCTGTTCGAGGCGGCGCATCGGGCGCTGCAAAACTGGGCGCTGCTGTATTGGTTCGATCCGACCTCCGTCATTACTGTCGCGGTTGACTGCCGAGAGTGGGAGGTCCGCCAGGAAAAGGTTAGGGTGTGGTCGAAGGCCAGCGCGAGCTAAAACATTTCCCTGCCGTTGTGTTTCTACGTATGATAAAGTACACTATGGACCAACCAATCCCCAACTTGCTTTACACCGAGGAAGGCCCGTTCCACGCTGAAGGAACCATCACATTTTGGGAGGACGGTGAGTTGGTTTACAAGTGTACTCACGGCGGTATAGGCAGGGTTCCCTCTGGCAAAGTGAAGGCACTGACTGACCGACGATGGAAGATCAACAAACTGCACCGGAGACATTGCTGACCCTACTGAAGGAAGGAAACTGCGTCGTCAGCGTATCGACCGTGGCCGAGTACGTCGAACTCGTTAGCAAAACCTGTGACGATTGGCAGAGTGAGGACTGGAGCAAAACCGAAACAGACGAAGACGCACTGAATGATGCTCGGATTGTCGACCAGGTGTGGTTTAGAGGGCAGCCCGACAACGTCGAAGATTTAAAGCCAGGGCTGTATCGAGAAGATACATGGGCAGCATTAAAAAAGTCCTCTTCTGCCTGCAGAACGGCCGAGGACATTTTCGATGCACTTTTCGACATTGAGATGGATCAACGGATTGACTTCACGAACTATGGACACTTGTTGAACGAATCAAACCAGGCGAAAACTCATATCGACTGGTACTTTCTTATGCAGCACCATGGCGTGCCAACACGTCTGCTTGATTGGACAACCAACGCTCTTGCGGCGCTCTTTTTTGCCCTCGAAAAATACTCGCGACCACTGACGAGACGAGACGATGACTCTCAAGAGCGTGCTGAAGTCTCCATATGGGTGGTTGACGCATATTGGCTTGCCGGCAAAATCAGCAAAATATGGGACTCTCCAATATTGCCCTATTCGGAGGAGGCCGGTCGATATGTTGCTCCCTTAGATAAACTCATCGAGCGAATGCGGGAGGTTCAAGAACTGCTTCCGCAATTTCCGATGCCCATCGAACCGCCAGCAATGCATCCTCGTGTAGCTGCGCAAGAAGGGCGGTTTATCATTTTTGGTAAGAACAAAGACCTCCTGGAGCAGCCGATCAGGCTGACCCACCAATCCGGGAAAACTGAAATTCTTCGACTGAAAAGAATCCGCTTCCATGCAGATGATGCCAGCGCGATTCTCAGGGACCTGTCCCATCTAGGAGTGTCAAGGCGCACTCTATTCCCTGATTTAGCTGGTCTCGCAGATTTCGTTCGATGGAAGCATTTTCACAGAGTCCGCAATCCGAGTCCCTAGCGACCAAAAGTCATTACACAATTGTGTAATGGGGCGGGAAAATGGGCCTTTTGTACCTGATGCGTCTATTGAAAACAAATAACTTATAGGATCTACAGGTTCCTAGAGGTTCGATTCCTTCCGCGCTCACCAAAGAAATCGAAAACTTACGGACAACTGAACCGACAGCACCTGGTCGGCCAGGCCCCACGTTATATCTGTTACCGGCTTGAACGGATCGGAGGGGACAGGATGGCCAAGAGGGAAGACACGATACCCCGGGTTGCGGCTCTCCGAACTGCGGCGTCGATCAGGAGTTCGGCTGGCGGCAGCCGATCGTGGTCGACGACGACCACGTCTTCGTGGTTAGACACGCCCGGAGCTTCATCGAATCGAGCAGCGCGACGAAGCCGAGCAGGTCTGCACAGCGATACCTCGTAGGCGTTATGCTGGATTCCGTGGGCCGCAAGAGAGGACCGAGAAAGGACATTCCGGCCACCTATGCCCGATCGGAAACCATCTGCCCCGCGCCCCTTCGGCGGGGTGACTCCCGTAGTCCGCGTGCGCGCCGTCGCCTCCAGCGGGCGAACCGGACGGAGAATGGCTCGACATGTACGGCTGCCGCTGGCTCAACCGCAAACGCATCGATCAGGACTAAGCGCTAGTCTATTGTGCCGATTCAGCTATCTCCGACGCGATTATCGCAAGGCCGGTCGAAAGCGATGATTGGTACGGATCTAGAAACCTGATGTCGTTAATCGGCAGCCCAAAAAGATGAGCCTCGCGCCATGACCTGTCTGGTGCCGCGGGCTGGAGTTAGCCCTAGCGGGAGGGGTACTTCGAATCGAGACGGGACGGCATCGGCGTGCTCTATCCGCATGAAGGGAGACATTCAATGAAGAACCTGTTCGATGTCGCGCTCGCAAATCAATTGAAGCAGCGCATTGATAGCCTCCGAATCGACAGCGAGCGGCAGTGGGGCAAGATGAGCGTAGCTCAGACCATTGCCCATTGCGCGTCCGGATTGGAGATGGCTCTGGGTGAGATAAGGCCTCCTCGTGCACTGATGGGGCGGCTGATAGGTTCAGCAATTAAGCCCAAGGTTGTCGGAAACGATGAGCAGCTCCGTCGTAACTCGCCTACGCTGGGCGAACTGGTCATTAGTGGCGAACGCAATCTGGATGCGGAGCGCGTGCGTCTTTGTTCGCTCATCGACAGATTCGTTTCGGGCGGCACATCGGTCTGCACTACCCACCCACATCCGTTTTTTGGCCACCTAACACCAGCGGAATGGGCCGTCTTAATGTACAAACATCTGGATCATCATCTTCGCCAATTCGGTGTCTAGAGTTGGTTTGCCAATGTCCGTCTACCGCATCTTTGGGCGTCCAACTTGCGTCGCGGAAGTCATTGGTCGAGTGGGTCGGCCACCCGTCCACAATAGCCAGGTTGCGCATTACTTGCCTGCTCTCGGGAAAAGATGAGGTCTATTGACGCAGAATGCCCTCAAGTGTGAGCCAATCCCAGAAACGATCAATCCACTCTTCGGATGGCAGGCCGGTGATACGCATTCCGAAGCCGTGGCCCCCTTTGGCGTACATGTGGAGTTCGGCAGAGTGATGGGCTGCGGTCCACATTTGATAGAGATGAATGCTGTCGGGGCCGAGGCCGAGATTGTCGTCAGTCGCAGCGGTTATGAACAGGGGAGGAGCGTCGTCGGGCACGGGTTGCGTCAGGGACGAAAAGGCGGAGTAGATCGGGGCGGCGAAGGCGGGCCGGCTATCGGAGGAGTATCGCAGTGCGGCGGCGGCGGTAACCGTTCCCCCTGCAGAGAACCCCATGACGCCGATCCTGTCAGGCGAGATGCCGAAGTCGGAGGCGTGCTTTTTTACGTATTGGACCGCAAGGTGGCCGTCAGCGATCGCGATTGGAATGGCCTTTTGAAGCATCGCATTGAGTTTCGGCCTGTCAGTGGACCACAGGCGCTGGAACTCTTCAGCGGCATCGCCTTCGGTGGGAGCAAGGCGGTACTTCAAGACAAACGCGGTTACGCCCCTGCCATTCAGCCATTTCGCAACGTCGATGCCTTCGCTATTAATCGAAAGCGCCATGAAGCCGCCGCCGGGACAGATGATGATGCCGACGCCGTTTGGAGCCGAGCCCGCAGCCGGTTTGTAGACGGTCAGGCTCGCTGGGTGACGCCCGAGACGATCTCGGTATTCCAAGCCTTTGAGAAGTACTGCTTTTCGGTGTTGCTTTCCGCGAGAGCGCTGGCGCCGGGAACCTTGAGTTGAATCACCTGCTGGCCGAAGCAGCTCACTGCAGCCGCAGCAATAAGTAGAGGGTGGCAAATCGGACGTTTGAGCACGAAGACAGTTTACCGGCGACGGAACTGCCTAAGCAGCTCCAACTTGCATGAGACGAGCGAATCGACAGGATCACCCCGTGGCCTGCCGCAAAAGGTTTAGTTCCGCCAGCAGCCGGCTCCAGGTGCTCCTTTCGCGGCGCGGATCGAAGAGGGGGGCAAGTTTCGCGCAGTGAGAATTGAGCCGGGTCAGAAATGCTCGATCGGTCTCAGCGCGGTAGAGGAGCCGCGCTAGCCCTTCTGTATCACCTACCTTGAAATAGGCGTGGTAGCTCTCGCCGAGGAGGCCCACCGAACCGGCGATTCGTGAAGCGACTAATGGAACGCCCGCGACGATCGCTTCCGACACAACGTTAGCTCCTCCCTCCAGCTTCGAGGAAAGTACACAGAGCGCGCTGTGTTCAAGGATTTGCCGCACACGCCAACGCGGCTGCTCGCCCAGCCACTGGTAACGGGGGTTGACGGTCATTTCGAAGAGCGCGCGGTCCGCCATCTTTTCGTCCATTGCCGCGCCGACATGCAGAATGCGGAGGCGTGAGGAGGATGGAAGCCGCCGAGCTGCAAGCGCCGCGCGGAAGGGATCTTTAACGGGCCGCAGGTGTCCAATCACGCACACGTTGAAGCGCCTGCGCGAGATGGGGGTCTTGCGGCGCCGTCTTTTCGGCGACGGGGCCGAGGCGGACTGGTAGATGACGCGAACCTTTTCACGCAGATGAGGTTCCAGCTCGTCGCTCGCTTTTGGCTGAAGCGCGATAAGAAGCGTGGCAAGCCCGAGCGAGTTCTGAGCGCTCCGGCTTCGTGGCAGATCGCGGTAGAGGTCCGTTCCAGTGAGGGCGACAATCAGCGGGCGCCCGGGGCAGGCACGGTGAAAGCGGCTCACCGAGGGATAACTGCGCCGGGCGTGCAACGCAATCAGCAGGTCGTAGGGCTCGTCTTGATAAGCCTGCGTGATGCGGACGCGGTGTCCAAGCCCTCTCAGAATACGTGCCCAGCGGAGTGCGGTGACTCTGTTGCCGTAGCGGGAACGAGGCGGCGCTGGAGTGACGATTCCGATCCTCACATTGCCCTCTACAGGGCGCAGGTGCGGAAGCCGCCCCACACGTCACGCCGGTGAGGTTGGTAGAAGTTGCGGTAGTTGTTCCGAATTAGGCTGGAGCGCGTCACCCAGCAGCCCCCGCGCAGCACCTTGTGGTCTCCGAACCAGGGAGCGGAATACTCCTTGTAAGGGCCGGGCGAGAACCCGGGATAGGGTCCGAAGTCGCTCGCTGTCCACTCCCACACGTTACCGATCATCTGGCGGCAACCGAAGGCGCTGTCGCCAGCCGGCAAAGCCTCGACATCCACGCAACCCATCGCGCGCCAGTCAAGGTTGGCGCGATCCGGAGTCGGAGGCTCATCGCCCCAGGGAAACAATCGCTTGTGTTGTCTGATGCCGCGCGCACTCCGGCTCGGCTCAGCACTCGCAGCCATTTCCCATTCCGCCTCGGTGGGCAGCCGGCGTCCAGCCCAGCGGCAGTAAGCGTCCGCCTCATACCAGTTGACGTGCAACACGGGCCGGCGGCCTTCCAGCGGAACCCACTGATCGAAATTGCGCCGCAGCCACCGGCCTCCGGCCTGCCTCTGCCAGTAGACCGGATGTTCAGCTCTTGCGCTCTCACGCCATCGCCATCCTTCCTCCGTCCAAAGCTCGGGCCGTTGGTAGCCGCGGTTGTCAACAAAAGCGGCGAACTCCGCGTTGGACACCGCGGTTCGTGCGATACGGAAAGGTGTCAGAGTAACCGTGTGGGCCCACTGCTCGTTGTCGAACACGAATGTCGTGTTCGGGCTGCTGCCCAGGAGGAACGTCCCGCCCGGAATCTCGGCGTCACCCAGAGCCGGATGGGAAGACTGCAGACCACCTTTGCTTTCTCGAGACTGCCCCCCGTCGCTCCCTCCCTGCACGATGCTGATCTTCGGTGGAGGGTATTCCAATGTCTGACGGGTGTAAGTTATGGCCTCGGCATGCATGTACTCATGAAAGAGACCAAGGCGCACGAAATACGCTTCGTCGTAGCCGTTAATCCTGCGGGTTGCCTCGGGCGCGGCGGGTCCATGCTTGACGAGCAGGCGGTCAAGGATCCGTTGAGCGTAGGCCAGTGTCTCACTTTTAGAAGGAAGCGGTAAATCCCACCGAGTGTCGTGGGCAATGCGAGCCGAATCGTAAAGCGAGTCTCCCTCGGGCCAGGTGGGAGATTCGTTGCGGAGATGGCGCAGGACCCAGTATTCCTGGAACCACGCCACGTGCCCAACCTCCCAGCGCAGGGGATTGACGATGGCGAGACGAGGCCCGATCATCTGGTCGTCGGTGAGATCAGCGATGAGTTCGAGAGTCCGCGCTCGCCCCTCCCGCAAGGCGCTCGCCAATTCGAGACCGGAGTCCTGAGCGGGCTTGGCAATCATAGATGCTCCAAGATGCAGCAGTGTGTCCGAGCTCGAAAAACCACTCGGCCATGTTTGATCTCACCGGCGTTCCGATCAAGTAGAAGATCCGTTGAAATCGTACCAGAACAAACGTGTGGAAGGCGCTCACTCCTTTTGGGGCGGTGACCTCTCGGGTCCCGAGGCTTCCTGGTCATCAGGATGAAAGCGCGGCGATGGTCTCCGATCACTTGCCACTCCCCCATGCGCGCCCGGACGGAGGAATTTCGCGGAACGAGAACGTCTTATGCAAATGATCGTAGGGTTGGCCGTCGAGTTCCACATAAGGGTAAACCAGGTAATTGACCGGCGGCCCGCTCTGCGGAGGGTCCAGAATGAGATCCCGCCCGATCGTGAACTGCACCCGATTCGTATCCAGCGAGCCGAAGAAGAAATCGTGTTTCGCCGGGTTCTTCCAGGCCTCGGAAATATCTACCGGCACCCAGCCCAGCCTGTTCAGGTAGAACTCGGCCCAGCAGTGATAGCCGCCGATCTCGCCTTCCGCCTTGTCCTCCGGGAGCGGGAAGCCGATTTCGAACCGCGCGGGAATCTTTTCCGCCCGCATCAGGGCAATGAACAACGAGTGAAAATCGGTGCAGTTGCCGTGCTTCGCGTCACAAGCCCACAGGGCGTCGCCGCGCCCCCAACCCGCGCCCGATTTGTCGTAGCGCAAGGTGTGAAATACGTAGTCGTAGATGGCGTATGCCTTCTCCACATCTCCGTCCTTGCCGCGCGTGATCTCAGCCGCCATGTACCTGAAACGGTCATTGATCGGCACTAGCCGGTCGGGAGCGAGGAACCGCGCCACGTCTGAGGGAGCGGGATCGTGGTCTCGGTTGGAGCGCATCAAGTTTTTGAGATCGCCGCGCGAATATTCCCTTCTAGTCACTTCATACACGAGCGCGATGGTCACCGGCGCCGCAGCCTTCCTAATCTCCGTATACAGAAGCGAATTCCCATACTCGGAGTCGCGCCGACTTTGAGGATGATCCAGACCCGAGACGCTCTTCAAGACGACCTTCTGGCTGGCGTCCGAGGTCGCGACGGGAATCCACACCTTCAAAGTGCCAGCCGGTGCGGGATCGAGCGTAACTTGGTACGTGAACTCAAACGCGCGCGCGAGAGGCTCGCCTGAGCCCTTGGGGGCCGAGTCTCTCGCGACAATCGGTAGGGCCGCGAATACGGTGATAAGTGTGGCAGATACAACGGGTGTTACAGTCCGCATGAGCATCCTTACGTCGGCAGCGGCACATCCGAATTCGCGCCCTACAGAACTTTCAGCAGGCATTTCCACTATCGCTCTCTGCCCGACTGGATAGCATACCGCGTGACAGCGGACAGCGATTATGCATCCCCGCGCTTGAAAGTGTAACCAAGCGAGGATCGGTCGCGCCATTGAAAGTGAGCAAAAGCGGAGGCCTGCCGGAACAGGTTAGTAAATCAGATCGCGTCGGCAACGGGAACCGGGTTGATCTGAATCCCGGACTGCATTGCTTGAACACTTTGCTTCTTTTTAGCTTTTAGCGATTGCCTCCAACGGATGAGGGGCTTCTCGATCGCATAGTAAGATGCAAGCCCGCAACCAAGGGCCAGTATGAGGTTCAACGGGAACCGGCAGATGCCAAGTTGGGAATAGCGGTCGAGGAAAACTTGTTGCCAGACATAGAGCGAGTAGCTGATGGCGCCTATGAAGACGATTGGTCTCCAGTTCAGTACGCGAGCCGCGCCCGTGGGATAAGTGCTTACGCGGTCGATAATGAACGCCAGCGCAAGCGAGGAATAGGCAAATAACAAATACGAGAAATGGCCAGTCCACATGTTGCAGAGCCAGACGCTGACGGCAACGAACCAAACTAGGCGCGACCCGAGCAGCCGCATGTAGACCGAGCATTTATGGAGCAACGGCCGAAGGCCAGCTAGTACGCATCCGATGGAGATGGCGTTGATGCTCAGGGAGAATCGAGCCCACGGCTCGGAGCCTAATTTGAACGCGACAACGTGGAGCAGCGGCGTCACCACGAAGACGAATAGCGAACACCGCATCGCCCGCCTCGCTCCGGCGAGCAAGAGAAAGGCAGGCCACACGAGATAAAACTGCTCTTCAATTGCGAGCGACCAGAAGTGACCGAGATTCCAATCGACATCGAACAGGTTTGTGACGAATAACGCCGTTGGAGCGAAATTCCAAGCCGGTACCTGGAGCACACGAACGCGGCTCAAGATAGCGGCGACGAGCAGGAACGCATAGAACACGGGAAGCAGGCGCAGGGCCCGGCGGCTATAAAACCCACGCAGCGAGATGGTTCCGGTACGATCTTTCTCACGGAGCAGGAGCGTCGTGATCAAGAAGCCGGACATGACGAAAAACGCGCGGACGCCTAAGTTGCCGAGATCGCCCGTGATGCGGAAGATGCGTTCGGGAAATGCGCCCACGGTTCCCGCCAGATGACCGTAGAAGACGGAGGCGACGGCCAGCGCCCGTAATCCATCAAGCGATGGAATCCTTCCCCTTTGTGCGTTCGACATGCTGATAGCGTGTGACTGTCGCCAGGATAGAAAATCGCGAAACCGCAATCAAGGCACGGACGCGGCTAAGAGGTAATGGTTAAGTAGTTGGTGCCGTGAAACTCGGGGCCCGCGTGTATGCTTCTCATCAATTCGCTTGCTCTTGATTCGAGCTTGACAGCGTGCTAGCGACGTCGAGCTGGATCGGAGCCGATGGGTGCATCGTAGGTGAATTGGACTCGACCTTTCCCACGACGTAGATCGGCTGCGTTATGGGCTTGGCCCAGTCCTCAGCATGGAGCGTAAATGTGCGGCTCGTTTGGGACTCCGTCACGAGCACGCCGTTCAATCCAACATTCACGACACGGACGCCGGGCGGAAGGTTATCGACTGAGCAGGGCACACGGCCCTTGAATTCGTTCTGCCGCTGAACACGAAGCGTGACGGTAACGGACTTCCCCGGCTGAATGGCTAAATGAGCGGGCTCCGCTGTTACCAAGACGTCGGGAGGAGGAATGACGGAGGCAAGCTGCAATGGCGCACCCGCGTTCGCTATTCTCATCAAATCGTGTCCAGCCACTCGCGCGTGCCCTACGATCTTTATTGCCGAAGGGGCCGCGCCGGCAGAAACGTTTGAACCCGCGGAAAGAACGACTACAGTCGAAGTTTGTCCGGCCGGAATCGTAGCCCGGCTTGCCATGACGCCCTGTGGAAGGCCCTGCACTTCAATCTCGATCGGACCTTCATAGCCGGGCAGCCGGTCCGCTTTTACCGAAATCGGAATAGATCCTCCTTGCGGGATGTTCGGATTGTCGGGGTCCGCTTGGAGCCGATAGTCCGGATTCGCATTTCGAATGGTCAGGCGGTATGCGTAATCCGGCCCTTCCAGGTTGCGAACATCCTTGAGGTGAAGAATGTAGTCGCCATCCTTTGGCGCGACGAAATCGAGTTTCGAGTCCGCTCCATATCCGGGGCCGCCATCGTCATTACGCCAGGTCAGGTGAAATACAGGCAAGCCGTTTGGTGGAAAGGTGGCGTTGGCCGGAAGAATCTCGGCCTTGTATGCCGGTGTATTGATCGCGTGCACGTCCGGCGATGTACCGAGATAAGCGACCCGCATATCACCGACTCCCTGCATCTCGACATCGGCGTCGGGCTGGTCGGGGATAAACGCGATTCGATCGAGCTCGTCGCCGATCATGAGGTAATCGCCATCGTGAAGGCCCGAAGTGGACACGAGCCGAATACCGGTTGTTCGCGAATCTTTGTCGGCAAGCGTGGTCGTAGTCTGGTTCTGGCAGCGAACCGTAGCGCGCGGAATGGGTCTGCCCTGGGCATCCAGCACCTCTATTACGGAATCGAGCGGCGAGCCTAGCCTCGAAGCCGCAACCTGAATGTCCAGACTCTGGCCCTTCTTAGCGTAAAACCGAAAATAATCCTCATCGGATCTCGCGCTATTCTTTGCGCCTCCATTTATGTGCCCGTTGATAGTTACTGGCACCGAGACCGCTTGCGCCTGTGCCGGCGCATTGTTAGGCTCGCGCTCAAGAATCTCGGGCTCGTTACCAACTGCGAGGGCCACCTTGTTCAGCGACCATCCCTCGCCGCTTTTCATCTCGAGGGGTACGGTTGTCCAGCCATCGGCCCATTTCGGCGGGTGGACGCCCACCTGATGAGAGCCGCCCAGGTTCACTCCGCTTACCGACACCTGCGCCAGTTCACCGGCTCGCACGCCGAGCGGGAAGACACCGGTGATGTAAGGAAGAGGTCCGGCATTCACGCGATAGAAACGATCCTTGCCTCCACCCTTTTCGCGATCCGCGATGGAAAGAGTATAAACGCCTTGCTGCGGCAGTTTCGATACGAGCACGGCATCCGGGCTATTCTCGTTTTCGCCAGCCTGGGCTAATACCTTGCCCGAAGAGTCACGCAAGATTAGCAACGATTCGAGTGCTGAACCCAATTGCTCGGCGACGACCTGGAATACAAGCTCCTCCCCTGCTTTGCCCTCAAACTCGTAGTTGTGCACGTCGCCGGGTGCTTGAATCGTCCCAATCAGAGTCGCTGGCAACTCGACGCGCTTCGGTTGTACTGCAGAACCGGCAGAGGATTTCTCAGAGGAGTTGATTTCCGGCAATGAACCAATGGCCATCACGGCGACGTTCGATGTTCCGAGCAGCGTTTGAACCCGAAAGCGGTGGACTCCCGGCTCGACGTTATCCGCGGCCGTAACTTCCAGCTTGGCTGTTTCCTTCTTCCCCTGGGGCACCTGAGCCGTGAGGTCCACGCCGGCGCGCGGGCCGTTGATTTTCTCGGGCACGCTGGTAATATCCGAGATCGTTGCCGCGATGCCGGGTGAGTCAAAAATAACGCCCTTTGCGCCTGAGAGGTTTCGGCCATCAATCGTGAACGTAGCGGTGTGGCCGCGTTCCATGCCTGCCGGCCAGATTTTGGAAACGCTCGGTGGGATGATCGGGCCATCCGCGCGCAATGGCAAGGCGAGCGACGCTCCCACCGTGACCATTACCCCGGTCAGAACAACTTTGCGCATCATTCGAAAACCTCTCATCTCAGCCGCAATTGATTCTCAAGTCCGGCCCCGGGCGGCCCTCATCTGTTCCGGCGCGGAGTTTTGCGTTTTGGTGTCATACAATGTCAGGCTTCCGTTATAGCGGCCCGCGGCGAGCCTGGTTCCATCGGGACTAATGCTAAGGGCCTGGACCCAATCGGGTTGATGATCGATAACCCGCAGCGGATCGAGAGTCTTCGCGTCACGGAAACGAATGGAGCCGTCAGAAGAGCTGGTAACAATCGTTTTGCCGTCGGGTGTCCAAACAAGAGCCAGTATGCTGCCCTCGTCCGCAATCAACGACTGGATTAGGCTCGCGTTGTTGTCGCCCAAGCGCCAGACGTAAATTGTCTTGTCATAGCCCGCCGCGGCAATTCGATCGCCGGAGGGCGAATATTCCACACTCGTCAAACCATCGGAAGCGTCGCTCAGCGTGTAAAGGCGCCGGCCGGACGCGACGTCCCAAATCTTCACGCTCCTATCCTGAGAGGCCGAAGCGAGGCGCTTCCCGTCGGGGCTGAATTCAACGGCAAACACAGCGTCAATATGATCCTGAAGATTGCGAACTTCCTTGCCCGATGCCACATCCCAAAGCTTCACCATCTTGTCGTAGCTGCCTGAGGCGATCAATTTACCGTCGGGGCTCCAGGCGACCGAGTAGATACAATCCTTGCCGCCCTGCATGGTTTTAAGAAGCTGGTGCGACTGCGTGTCCCAGATCTTGATCTCACCTCCGCGCTGGGGCGGCCCGCCACCAGCCGCGAGCATTCTTCCGTCCGGGCTGAAGGCAATCGAGCGGACATAATCCGCGTGACCGGAAAGTGTCGCAAGCAGCTTACTCGTTGGCGGGTCGATAAGCCGGACCTCTCGGTAAGCGCCCACTGCAAGAATCTTTCCATCGGGAGAGAACTTTAGCGATGCTATGGGCGATGTTACAGGAACTTGTGGCTTGATGTCGGGTATCGCAAGCGGCGCAAGGACCGTCTCGGCCTCGCCGGCTGTTGGGCCAACGGCGCCCGCGTCGATCCATGCTTTGATGGTCGCGATGTCTGCGGCCGGAAGCGGTTCGCCTCCGAATGGCATTCGAGGCTGAACTTTTCCCTCAAGCATCATAATCAAGCGGCTCTCGCCGGACTTGCCTGGAATGATGACCGGCCCATGTGCGCCGCCTTTCATCAGCAGGTCAAACTTCTCCATCACGAGACCACCCATCTTTGCCGCGCTCGAGTGGCATGCAAGACAGTTCTTTTGCAAGATTGGCGCAACATCAGAGCTGAAACTCGGTGCTGGCGCGGCGTAAGCCCCGTATCCCAGCAGAGCCACACAAATCGCTGCGAGCTTAGTGGTTGAACATGAACGCTTCACTGGTCAGCATCGCCCACATCATGTCGTTCAGCGCGTCCCGACGTGGGTTATCAACTCCTGTCACCTTTTGTTGTTCGGCCGAAAGAAGAGCCTTCACCAATGCGGCCCGCTCAGTCTCTTTCGGGTAATAGCTGAATGACGCGAAATAGAGATCGTTCACAATCTGTTCATCCGTTAGACCTCGCTTCATCAGCTTGTCGATCACATTATCAGCCGATCGCAACTTGTTGTTCAGCGTGTCGCCGTTAATAATATGGAGCGCCTGGGTGATGGTGGGCACGGAAGTGCGCTCGCTTTCCCGGGTCTGTTGCCGAACGGGCCGGCCAAAAGCATCAAGGAAGTACGACTTTACTGCCGTATCCGGCAATTGCAGCGCGCGCGTGCCCGCAGGATAGCCGCCGAACTTTTCCGGCTCCTGCGTTACCTGCGAATAAGCATCGAGAAGTACCTCAGCCGGCAGGCGCTTGATGAGGTAATGCGAACCATATTTGTCATCGCCAGCGTTTTCTTTCAGGGGCTCGGACGTTGCCTGGTAAGTGGCCGATTGCATGATCGTGCGAATCATGTAATCGATGTCAAAATTGTGAGCCGTAAAATCTTTGACCAGTTCGGCCAGCAATTCGTCGTTGGTGGATGGGTTGGTGGCGCGAAGATCGTCGACGGGTTCGATCAGTCCGCGTCCCATGAAATTACGCCAAAGCCGGTTTACGATATTGCGGGCGAAGAATGGATTGGTCGGTGCGACCAGCCACTTCGCGAAGTAAAGCCTCGTATCGCCCGGTATCGCCTCCGGAAGAGCCTTTGCATCCAGCGGCTTCGGCGGCAGCACGGTCATGTAGCGGTCGTCTGTAAACTCGCCGGTTGGGGCGGAGTAAACCGTGACGTTATTGAAAACCGGACCTATTCCGGGCTTGAATCCGCTCGACGAGAAAGTCTTCAACCGTACACGCGCGAACAGGTTGGCCATGCCGTAATAATCTTTCTGAGTCCACTTGGCCAGCGGATGATTGTGGCAATGCGCGCACGTGATAGTAATACCGAGAAACGCCTGGGCCATGTTCTCGGAAGTGTCCAGGGGATCGCGATGGATTACCCAGTAGTTGGCCGCGCCATTCTGCACCGTATTACCGGTCGCGGTGACGATTTGATACGCAAACTGGTTCCACGGCTTGTCATGCGCGACGCCATCGCGAATCCAGTTGTAGTAGCTCCACATCTCCTCGTTAGAGAGGCGGTTGCTTGAAACCAGCAGCAGATCAGACCACTTGTATGCCCAGTAGTCCACAAATTCAGGCCGCTTCATCAGCGCGTCGATCAACCGGTTCCGTTTGTCCGGAGACGAATCCTTTAAGAATGCTTCCACATCGGCGGCCGTGGGCAGAATCCCAGCGGCATCGAGATACGCACGGCGAATAAATTCCGAGTCGCTCGCAGGCGGTGAGGGCGGAATGTGCAGCGCTTGCAGGTGCTTCAAAATGGCGTCGTCAATGTAGTTGTGCCGCGGCGCATTTTTGAATACGGCCTCCTGAAGCTGGTACGCGTAAGGAATTCGCAGCCGCGAAAACGTGACATGACTCTGGTACCACACAGTGACTGGCGCCTCGCCGTAGCTGTGCATCGTTACGTGGCCATCATTATCGACTGTTGCTACGCCTTCATCGCCGCTGTCATACTTCGCCCACCGAGTCACGTCCTCTCTGCGGCCATCCGAAAATACCGCAGTCACAACTAACTGCTGCTCGGCGCCAGGGCGCAGCGAAGCTTCGTGCGGCTGCACCTCGATTGATGTCACGCGCGCGTCCGATTCCTGTGGAGCCGGCATCCCTTGCGCAATCCAACCCGAAATCACTTGGTACTCAGGCGAGCCAACCAGAAACCGCCTTCCGCCGCCATGCGGAATCGTCAGCGTGGGTTTCAGGAGGATCAAACTCTCGGCCGGTTCCATCCGCTCTGTACGTCGTGCCAACGCCTGATGAGTGAGCGTGTAGTAATCGGTTTCGGGATCGTAGCCTCGCAACGTTAACTTGAATCCGTTTTTGCCTGCCGCCGCACCGTGGCACGGTCCGGAGTTGCATCCCACTTTGGTCATCACGGGCAGCACGTCATTACGAAAACTCCAGGGCATGACCGCGGAGTAATCCTTCACGTCGAGAGCCACCCCAGCTTGGTGGCCCTGAACTGTCGCCGCAATCGTCGCGTGGCCGTCGCCTCGCGGCTGAACAAAATCGCCTTTGTCAACAAGCGCAACCTTGCTGTTTGAACTGACGATCTGCGCTTGCGAGGTCAAGTCCTCCTGGTGCCCATCGGCAAAAGTTCCCTCCACCACCAATCGCTGGCTGTAACGCGGGCCAACGAATTCAATGGAAGACGGTAGAATTTCGACTTTAGTGAGCGCGACCTTTGGATAGGTCACGGGGTTCGCTACCGGTTCCGGAGGCTTTGCCGGCGCGGCCGTCTTCGAGGCTGTCTTCTGGTGATACGTAGCATCACTCGATTGAAAGCCTTGGGTCGCATACGGCAATGCGATGAAGGCTAAGATTGCACCCGGAATCGAGTAATTGAAACGTTTCATACAAGCAGCTCATCTATCGGGTCGAAGCCGTGATCCACCAAGCGCACTACGCGGCCTTGGGGCGTCTTCAACTCCACATCGATCGGTATCCCCAGACATTTGTAGATCGTCGCCGCGACGTGACTCGGCATAACGGCGCGGTCTTTGGGCGCGCTGGCGATCGAATCGGAAGAGCCGACAATCTGACCACCCTTAACTCCGCCGCCCGCCATAACTACCGTCCAGCATTGCGGCCAGTGATCCCGCCCGCCCGCCGGGTTAATTCGCGGCGTGCGTCCGAATTCGCCCGTGGCCAGCACCAGTGTGCTATCGAGCAATCCGCTTTGGCTCAAATCCTCAAGCAGCGAGCTGTACGCATTGTCGAACATCGGGCCCACCAGTTCGCTGTAGCAGCTAATGGGACTGAAAGGAGCTGAGCCGTGAATATCCCACGTAATGTCGTTGAACACCGTTTCAAACATGTTGACGGTTACGAAGCGTACGCCTCGTTCCACCAGCCGCCGCGCCAGCAAGCATCCCTGGCCAAAGCGGGTGAGCCCGTAACGCTTGCGGTTCTCCTCTGACTCCTGACTAAGATCGAAGGCTTCGCGCGCCTTTGCCGAAGTCATCAACGTGTAAGCCTGGTCAAAAGTCGAATCCATCAGTTTGGCGTCTTGATTCGATTCCTCAAAATATTTCACCGACTGGTCGATCGCCTGCCGCCAGTCTCGCCGGCGATCCACGCGCACCGCCGAGATATAGTCGGGCGGCAGCATATCCGGCACTTTAAAGTTCGCCTCTGAGGGGTCGGCGTTCAGGACGAAGGGATCGTATGCCTTGCCCAGAAACCCGGCGGTGTCGCCGTGCGGAAGGTTCCCGCCAAGCTGCCCGATCATATAAGGAAGCAGGACGTTCGGAGGCATGTCGCCGCGCGGTCCTTTTTCAAACCTCAGTACCGAACCGTAGTTTGGCGATTCCAAGCCGCCCTGGAACAGTCTCCCGGTCTGCATCATCTGGCAACCGGTATCATGCACCGCCGCCGCAGTGTGATAGACAGAGCGCAGCAAGGCAAACTTATCTGCGTGCTTCGCCATGCGGGGAAAGATTTCAGATATTTCAATCCCCGAAACGTTGGTCTTGATGGGCTTGTACGGTCCGCGAATCGAAGCCGGCGCGTCCGGTTTCATGTCCCACGTGTCGAGCTGGCTCGGCCCGCCCACCAGCATCAACTGAATGCAGTTCACGTCTTTCTTCGGATCGACGGCCCCCGCGGCTTTGAGCGTGAGGAACTCGGGCAACGTGAGACCCAAAAAACCAAGTGATCCAGCGTGTAGAAAATCGCGGCGGGTTACACCGTCGCAGAAATGAACTTTCTTGTCGGCATCAAGCCTAAACACCGTCTCTGGCCTCCACCACCGGCCACGTATGGGCTCGCGAATGGGAGTGCAGCGAGATAAGACTCAAGCCCGTACGATTACATGTCGGCGTCCGTGTTTTCGCGGTAACAATATATCACATGCGTCATGGAGCGCCTGCCCGGGCCTATTCATCCCTCAACGTCGTCATCGGATCGAGGTTTGCTGCACGCCGCGCCGGAATCAGCGTAGCCGCGATGGTCACTGTGCCAAGGACCACTGCTGCCGCCGCGATCATAATAGGGTCGCTGGCTTCCACTTGAAATAGCAGCGACTGCGCCCAGCGCGAGCATAGAAGCGAGAGAATCGCTCCGGCCGCCAGTCCAATACCGAGCAGCATTACAGACTGCTTTAGAATCATGGCGAGAATCGATGTCGGCGTGGCTCCGATTGCGAGACGTATTCCGATTTCGCTTCTTCGATGAGTAACGATATACGACATTACTCCATACAAACCGACCGTCGCGAGAATCACGGCCAGAAGACCGAAGAAACCGGACAGCTTCGCCAGTACGTCTTCGCGCCGCACGGCATCGTGTATCTGGGTAGGGAACGATCGCAGATCGACGTTCAATTGCGGATTCACGCTCATCACCGCGCGCTCGACGGTTTTCATTGTTGGAGCGAGGGCCATGCCGGAATGCACCACGAACCGCATGCCATTCCACAGGTGATCTTCCTGTCGGAGGGTCACATAAACGGTCGGCTCAAAATCCCTCTCGAGCTCCGGATATTTACTACGACCTACCAACCCTACGATTGTGATCCGTTCGATCGGTTGGCCCGGCTCCGGCAGAGAATACAGCGTACGGCCGATTGGATTCTTGCCTCTCAGGAACTTCGCCGCAAATGTGGCATCGACCAGGACCACCGGGGCAGATGATCTGTCATCGTGCTGTGTGAAATCGCGTCCGGCAAGCAATGGAATTCCCATAGTTTGAAAATAGCCATCGGTGATTCTATTGACGTTGGTGTCCCGGGCGTTCACCGTGTCTCCATCTATATGAACCCGGTCGTTCGAGTACCCTCCCGTGATTGGCGGTATGTTCACGGCGGCAGCCGAATCAACGCCCGGTATCGCTCGCAGGTGACGAATGATGTCGTCAAATAATGCCATGCGTCGCTCTTGCGGAATTGCGTCCGGCCGAAAAGTAGTTGCAGCAATCAATATTCCGTTCGAGCGGAAGCCTGGGTCGAGCGTCATCAGTTTCTGAAAACTGCTCACAAAGAGCAGCGAACCAACCAAAAGAATGAGAGACAGTGAAATCTGGGCGACAACCAGCACTCGTTGCAAACTGAATCGCTCGCGGCCCGAGGTTCGCGCTGCGTCCTGATTGCTTTATCGATACGCCTGGTTGGCGGCGGCTCGATCTTAGGGCGGGTGCCAGGCCGAACAGCAGGCACGTGAAAACGGTGATCGCCATCAGGAATCCAATCGAGCGCGTGTCGAAGCTCAGGTTAAGAAAAACGGCGTCCTGGCTGGTGCTGAACGCCCGCACCAGATAACGGCTCAACAGAACGGCGAGCGCCGTACCAGCCGCGCTTCCCAGCGCAGCAATCAGCAGACTCTCGCTCAACAATTGCTGAACAACCCGCCAGCGCGACGCGCCCACAGCGAGGCGAACCGCAATCTCGTGTTCGCGAACGGTGGCGCGTGCCAGCAACAGATTCGCCAGGTTCGCGCAGGCGATCGTCAGCACGAGGCCCGCGAGTGCGAACAGCAAAATTAGAGGCGTCTTAACGGACCACCGTAGGAACGAAAATCCGGTATTGCCGGGAACGGCTTCGAGTCTGAGTTTCAGATACTCCTTCGCCGTGTCGGGCAGATAGTGCGGGCTCACCGTGGCCCGGTAGATGACGGATGACTCGGAAGCCAGGAATGCATTGGCTTCCTTTAGAGAAGCGCCAGGTTTTAAGCGTCCGAACGCACCCAGCCACCAAGACGCCGGGTTGTCCAGATTGTCGTCAGTGGTCATCACCGCTACGGAGCAGATAGGCACGGCCACGTCAAACTGCTCGCCGACATTAACTCCCACGAACTCGGGAGTTGTCACTCCAATAATCGGGAAATGGCGGCCGTCCAGACTAATGGTTCGCCCGAGGGCCGACCGCGATCCGCCAAATTCCCGTTGCCAGAACGCGTAGCTGATGACTGCGGCCGAAGTTCCGCATCCACGGCGGTCGTCTGCCGGGCCGATCGTTCGGCCGATCAAAGCCGGCACACCGAGACCGGCAAAGAAATCACCGCTAACGTACATTCCCTTTGCGAACCGGACCGCGCCTGTTTCCGAAAGATTGAATTCGCTGCGGCCCCATGCGAAAAGGTTCTGAAATGGGCCGCGGCTCGCGCGGAGCACTTCCCATTGCGGATTGCTCATGTCGTTCGGCGGGTACGAGATATTTCCCGCCTTCCCGAGGTCCCTAGGAGCCAAGTCCATTCGCACCAGTTGCTCCGGCGCTTTCACGGGCAAACTCTTAAGCAGCACGGCATCGACCAATTGAAACAGCACCGCATTCGCTCCGATTCCAAGCGCGAGTGAGATGACGGCGACGGCCGTGAATCCGAGGTTTGTCCGCAGCACGCGCGTGCCATAGCGCAAATCCTGCCAAATGCTTTCGATAGAGCCAAGCGAGTTCATTTTGTGGATTTCCTCTTGTAATTTCGTCCGATTGCCGAGCTTGCGCAGCGCCGCATCGCGCGCCTGCCGCGCCTCCATGCCGCGAGCGATGTTGTCATCTGTTTCATGCGCGATGTAGGCCTCGAGCTCGGTCGCGAAATCGTTATCGCGGCGCCTGCGTCCGAAAAAGCGCGCCCAACGCATCACTCATCTCTCAGTGTCTTCATGGGATCGAGATTTGCCGCCCGTCGAGCTGGAATGTACGTAGCAGCGAGAGTAACCGCACCGAGCGTCACTGCCGCCGCGGTGATCATCCATGGATCGTTGGCTTGAACCTGAAACAGCAGCGACTGCGCCCAGCGCGAACATAGAAGCGAGAGCGCCGCGCCGGCCGTCGTCCCAACCGCAAGCAGCACAATCGACTGGCGTAAAATCATCGTCAAAATCGATTTCGGCGTAGCTCCGATCGCGAGCCGTATGCCGATTTCGCCTCGCCTGTGCGTCACCATGTACGACATCAATCCGTACAATCCGACTGTCGCGAGAATCAGCGCAAGCAGACCGAAGAACCCGGACAGCTTCGCCATTACGTTTTCGCGCTTGACCGAATCGTCAATCAGCGTTGGAAGCGACTCCAGATAAGCCGAAAGCCGTGAATTGACGCCGACAATCGCATGGTTCACTTGTCTAATCGTTTGCGCGAGCGGCAGGGGAGAATGCACAACAAACGAGACGCCGCTGAATTGGTGGTCGAGCTGGCGAATGGGCTGATACACGATGGGTTGAAAATCCGTTTGCAAATCCTGGTATTTGCTGCGTCCCACCAAGCCTACGATGGTGAGGCGTTTGATCGCCTGGCCTGGCCCCGGCGGCACATACAGTGTCTTTCCAATCGGATTCGCGCCGCCTAAAAACTTCGATGCGAACGTAGTGTCGACAATAACGACGGGCATGGAGGCCTTGTCGTCGTGTAGCGTGAAATCGCGGTCGGCGAGCAGGGGAATGCCCATCGTTTGAAAATAGCCTTCGCCGGTCCCAGTTGAAGTCGGTGAGTCGTTGTTCGACTTTGTCGCCATCAATGTGAATACTGTTATTCGACCAGCCGCCGGACACGGGCGGCTGGGTTACCGCGGCAACGGAATCCACGCCGGGAATCGCCTTGAGCCGATTCAGGATTTCGGTATCTAGCGCGAGCCGCCGGTTTTCAGAAACGGCCTCGGAAGGGTAATCGATGGACGCAGTCAAAAGGCCATTCGAGCGGAAGCCCGGATCGAGCGTCATCAACGTCCGAAAGCTTCTGACAAAGAGCAGAGAGCCAACCAGAAGAATCAGAGAAAGTGAAATTTGCGCAACGACCAGCATCCGCTGCAATCCGAAACGCTCGCGGCCCGGTGTCGTGCTGCGGCCTGCCTGCTTTAAGGACGTGCCCGGCTGACGGCGCGTCGCGCGGATCGCCGGAGCAAGTCCAAACAGCATGCAGGTCAACAGAGTAATGCCCACCAGGAAACTAATGAAGCGCATGTCGGGTTGTAGACCCAGCGAATAGACTTGCTGCGTGGTCGAAAACGACGTAACCAGATAACGGCTAAGAGCCATGGCGAGAATCGCTCCCGAGACGCTGCCGATGCCCGCAATCAGAAGGCTTTCGGAAAGCAGTTGCTGAATGACGCGCCAGCGTGAAGCTCCCACGGCAAGCCGTACCGCAATTTCGTGTTCCCGGATGGTGGCGCGCGCGAGCAGCAGATTCGCCAGATTCGCGCAGGCGATTACGAGTACCAGCCCGGCCAGCGAGAACAGAAGCAGCAGTGGCGTTTCGACCGAGAAGCGCAAGTTCGAAAATCCTGTACCGCCGGGAGTGGCTTCGAGCCGCAGCTTTAGAAATTCTTTCGCGGTGTCGGGGCGGTAATGCGGGCTTACTGTCGAGCGATACAGTTCCGGAGAAATGGACCGAACAAAGGCGTTAACTTCTTTGAGCGATACGCCTGGTTTCAAGCGGCCAAAGACGCCGAGCCACCAGAACGCTTTCCTGTCGACGTTGCTTTGGTCGTCAATTGCTTGCTCCGAGCAGATCGGCACGGCCACGTCGAACGGTTCGCCGGGATCGATGCCGGTGAACTCAGGCGGTGTAACCCCGACGATTGGAAAGCGGCGACCATTGACGCTGATCGTTCGGCCAAGAACGGAGCGGGAGCCCGCAAATTCGCGATGCCAGAAGCCGTAACTCACAACGGCCGCGGAAGCGCCGCACCCCGGATGGTCGTCTCCGGGACCGACGGTCCGCCCGATGGATGCCTGAACGCCCAGTGTGCGGAAAAAATCGCCGCTGACATAGATTCCATGCACAAATTGCATTGCGCCCGATTCCGAAATATTGAACTGCGAGCGTCCCCAGGCAAACACACCTTCGAACGGCTGGTGATTGGCGCGAATGAATTCCCACTGCGGCTCGGTAATATGGTTCGGCTGGTCCCAAAACTGCCCGGTCATACCGGCATTTGCTGGTGCTTCGATTCGTACCAATTGCTCCGGCGCTTTCACCGGCAAGCTGCGCAGCATCACGGCATCAATCAACTGAAACAGCGCGGCATTCGCGCCGATGCCGAGAGCAAGCGAGATGACAGCCACGACCGTGAATGCCGGGTTCGCCCGCAGCATGCGCGCGCCGTATCTCAAATCCTGCCAAACGCTTTCGATAAAGCTGAGCGAATTCATTTTGTGAATTTCCTCCTGAATCCTC
>JBAUZG010000006.1:0-48258 GCA_049585195.1 Bryobacteraceae bacterium
AGCTGATGGCGATGCCGAGGTTCTCTTCATTAGCAAACAAGACATACATCGGCTCTGCCTGGAACATCCGCAGATGCCATTTCATGCTTTGAAGGTTATGGCGAGCCGGGTGCGGCGTTTTGCGGAACTGGTGGAGGCTCTTTCCTTGCACGAGGTAGACCGCCGAGTAGCCTGGTTCCTCCTAAAGGAGGCACAGCAACGCGGCATCGCGGCCGGCACAGGTACACTGTTCGAACTAACCCTCACTCACCGGCAAATCGCTTCGCGCATCGGAACTGTCCGCGAAATGGTATCCCGGGCCCTCGGTCACCTACAAAAGAGCGGTTTGATCGCCATGAAGGGCCGTTTGGTACGCATCCCCGATCGAGAGAAGTTGGCTCAGCACGCGATGGGAGGGTCTGTCATCGCGCAAAGTCACCGCCTTGTGCAGTGAAGGGTCCGGTCGCGGGAAGCCTCACCGAGCAACCAGATGAATCGGTCCCAAAATTCCGGCTGGCAATGGCTTCAGATTTTCGAAACCTTGAGGAACAAACCGCTTTCCGTAGCGCAAGTTCAACAGGCGGTAATCGGGAAGCGCGTGCCCGGCCATTTCATTGATTGCGAGGTTGGCCACTCGAATCGTCAAGTGGTTGCTTCCGCCATGCAGCAGCCCCGTCACGTCCACTTCGTACGGTGGGTGCCATATCGCGCCGGCTTGTTTGCCATTCACGTACACGAACGCCGATTCACGGACCGGACTTTCTAGGAGAGCGCGCATCCCCTGTTCGTGTCTGACGCTCGATGAAACGGGCTCGCCGGGTCCGAAATCGATCGAGATCTTCTTGCCCGCCCGCAAAAACTCCGGCGGTATATCCGCTACCTTTTCGTAAACAGCTTCACCGGAATAGAACCGTGTCTCGTCGTTATCGGTCCATGACCAAAGCCGCGGCATCTGAATAATCCGGTTCAACCCGAGAAACTTCACCTTCCACTCTGAGCTGATATCCACAGACGTTGATCGTTGGTCCGGTTCACCAGAGTTCGTCGCATCCACTCCCTGGCGGTCGTGGCTCGGAAGGTAATTTGCCGAGCCACGCGCGTTAGCAAGCGGTCCTGTGAAGAAAACGAAAATGCGCGATTCGTACGGCGCTAAATGAAGCGCTACGCGATTTGTTCCAGAATTTGCTCGCGTGTTTACCGGATTGGCCGCGCCTGTAAATGGATCCCACGATTCTGCGCGAGGGCCTGAAGCGCGCACGGTTGCTTCAGTATCCACCGGCTGATTGGACGTGTTCACCACGAAGTAAACATCGCCGGACGCGAGTTTCCGATGAACGAAACCGACAAATGAAGCGGCATTTGCGGACGTCGCAAAATCGGGCGTTACCATCCGAGCGATCGCGCTGCCCACTGTCTGTTCATCTGGAATAAAACGTGCGCGATCTTGTGGCGTGTCAAATAGTTCATGCGCGATCTCGCGAATGCGCGAAGTATCGGTCTTCGCCTCTATAAGTCCCGGCGCGAGCGAAGGCCGTCGCCGCGTCGCGATCAGCAACCCGCCCCGTTTGACGTAGGCGCTCAGCTTTTGAAATGTAACGAGCGGCATACGTTCTATGCCCGGCAGAATTAAAACGCGATACGGTACGCCCGCGGCTTCGATGGCTTTATCGTCAATGAAGTCGAAATTGAATCCCGCATTAAGAACCTGGGGAATCAGCGTCGGGCCTAGAAGCGCGTCCATACGCTCCGATACCGACGTGCTGCGTGGTGCGAACTGCGCCCACGCATCGTCTGTCGGCAGATAGATCGCGACATCATTTGCGGGCCTCCCCTGCCGCATCAGGTAACTTACCCGCTGCATGTACCGGGCGATTTCCGGCATCACTTGAAACCAGGGATTATGATCGTTGAACGCCGCAGCCGCGTAGAATCGCCAGCCAGGTTCGCCGGCCGAAGGCGGAGAGTAGGGCCAACCATGGCCAATCAGTTGATTGATGCCTTCTATAAAATGGAGATCCGCCTCCGCTTTCATATCCAAGGGTGTCGCGCGAAAGGAAGGAGCATGCAGCCAGGTCCAGGTCTCGCTCGACGTGATGAGCCGGCCGTATAAGTGGCTGGCCGACGATGCCCATCGCGCTGGACTGAATTGCCTCCAGCGCGGCCCCATTTCACCTTCCGGCAGATCCACAAGCGCATTGCTCGAAAGGACGACCGGAGGCTCCCCGTACGTCTGCGAGCGAAAACGCGTGCGGTGCGCATGCGCCCACTCGCGGATGGGAGTGAGATAGTGCTCCTCAGCCAATTCTGTCAGAGTCTTGCCCCAATCGTGCCGGATAGCCGATGCATCCTCGCCCGTATCGCCAATGAGCGCGGGCAAGTGTGGCGTGAGGTCGTAGCCCCGCCGCTTGCGAAACTCCTCGAGAAAATTATTGGTCCAATCGGAGCCAACCACCTCGAGGCTGTCGCTGAAAACTGCGTAAGGCGGGTCGTCAACAAACGCCTTCATCAAACAATCGCCAACAGTTGAAAGATGATGCTCGATGGCCGCTCGTTCATAATGATCGAGCACGAAGCCTTCCGCCCCCACGCTGGCCCGTTTCACCTGCTGTCCCGTCCTGCTGGAAATAAAAAACAAGACCGTATGCGAGCCACTCAAAGCTGGCGGAAACGCCACGCGATCATTACGCACCTCTTTGAGCTGTTGATCTCTTCCGCCGGACTCCGTAAGGAACACGGCGATCAGCTTCTCGCCGTTCTCGATCGCTGGGACGGGCACCGAGTTCGCGCTATCGGCGACCACAACCCGCTCGATTCGTAAGCGCCCGGCAGCTTCCGTCACCGGTGTATGCGGACCGCCGTAAGGCCATCCGCTGCCGAGCGTCAGGTCGACACGCATTCCCAATTGCCGCGCTGTTGCCGCTGCGAACTTGAGCGAGTCCAGAAATGCATCCGAAAGATAAGGCGTGTTTCGAAAGCCCGTTTGCAGATCGTCCAATTCCAGCGGGTAGACAGGCTGAATCTCCACGCCGCCGATATCGGCTGCCTTCATCGCGCGCAACTCACGTTCGAGTTCCGGCTTCTCTACCGCCGGTCCGAACCACCACCACCGCATCATGATCCGAGCATCGTCAGGCGGATTCTCGAATCCGCGCCGAATCTGCTCGATTGAATCGGAGTCCCGCCGCAGGCCGAAAACTTGAGTCATCGAAACCAGCGCCAAAAACAGCAGAAGCGCGCGAGCGCGCGAAGGGTTCACTTGTTTGAGCATCACTGGTCCACTCGTTCAACCGCAATAGGCACAGTCTGAGTTTTTGCTAAGAAAATTCTAAGCACGGCAATAGAATCGCCCCTACTGCGCGGGCTGCGAGTCGATGCGCATCACGTCGCTATTGGCGTGGTCCACACGCACGCAAAGCAGGCTGCGCCCGTCCGGAGACAGTGAAAAAGGCCCGCTGCCCAAAGGTGTCACCGGTTCCGGATACTCAGCGACTAGCTTGTCCGGACCGCCAGCGAGGTTGTGAAAGTAGATGGCTTGCGCGTTGGCAGGTCCCGCGCTGCCCAAATAATAAATACCTGTCGAAGACGCGGCCCAGCAACTCGTACAGTAGGGAATCAGTCCGTCGAGCACGCGAGACATCTGCCCCGATTCCAATGAGAGACGCCACAACCCAGAATCTGTCAGTCCTCGAACGAAGTACAGATCCTTGCCATCGGGCGATAAACCGAACGACAAGGCGGCAGTCTGGGATAGCGTAGTTACCAATCCGGTCTCAACCGATATCCGTAGAATCAAATCCTCGCGGCCCGCATAGATCCATTTGCCATCCCGCGAGAAGACGGGATGAGTGCCTTTTTGCTCAACCGGACGCGTGCTCCAGTTGCCGTCGTCATCCCGCTTGCATATATATAGGTCGCCCTCGCGCGAATCGTTGAACACGATCGACTTTCCATCGGGTGCCCATCGCCCTACAGACGGCCGCAGCGACCCGCGCGTCACTTGTCTTGGATTCGAACCGTCCGCTGCCGTGGTCCACAGTTGCTCTTCGCCTGTCCGGTCCGACCGGAAACAGATCTGCGTGCCATCGGGCGAATATTGGGGCGAAGCATCTTCAGCGGACGACCCAATGATTTCAGTCCAGCGCCGCGCGTTGTCTTTGGTGTTGAGATCGAGCCGCCAGATGTTCAAATCCTGCTGTGACACCGAATAGACCAGCGCCGGGAACCGGCGCGCAATACTGAGCTGAATCGGAGCATCGCCGTAAACCCCGGTCCAATCGGGCGCCGCACTTGAATGACCGGGCCCCGTACGAATGCGCCACAACCGAAATTCCCCCGTCTGATTCCAACCAAACACGAGATTTTTTCCATCGCCCGTCCAATCTTGGCCGCTAATCTGATCGTGTTCGTTCGAGAGTTCCCGAATATCCGCGCCATTCAGATCCGTCACGAAAAGACTTTGGCGTGCACGATGAAACAGCCGGATAAAGCTCAAATATTTTCCGTCCGGAGAGAAACGCGGGTCTACGTCTCCGAGCGCGTTTTCAGGCGGCCTGCTGATCTGCTTGCGCTCGCCTGTCGCAGCAGAAAGAAGATAGATCGCAAACGGTTTCTCTGCTGCCGCCGTGTCGTCTACAGCTAACCAGCGCCCGTCGGGCGACCAGTCGAGATGGCGGTTACGTAACCCGAACCGCGTCCGGTACACATTCGCGATCGCCCGCTCGTTTCTCCCGTCAGTTGATGCGATGCCCACTTCGCCAACCGAACCGTTGAATCGCACAAACGCCAGCGACTTGCCGTCCGGAGCCCAGGCCGGGCTGCTATAAACCCAACCCGGACTGCCAATCGCAAACGGGCCGCCCTGGCCAGCCAACTTGATCCAAATTCGCGGAGGCCGTCCGTCCTCGCTATCCAGGACAAAGGCCACATTTGCACCGTCAGAGGAAATGGTCGGCTGAAATTCGTTGCCACCCAGACGCGCCACCGCTGTCCGGCGAAAGTTATGGGTATACGCCCCAGGCTCGCGCTGAAGCAAACGAACTATCCATAGGGCGGCCACTGAACCCGCGGCGATCGCGCAGACAATCCACAGAAACCAGTCACGCGAAACTCGAGGCTGCCGCGTGCTTTCGTTAACGGCTGATGCGCCGGCTGGCATAACTGCTACCGCCTGCTTAGGACCATGCAGCGGCTCTTCGTCAGCCAGTATGGGGCCTACCAACCGGTACCCTCGCCCGGAAAACGTCTCAATATAGCCGGGAGTTCCGGGCTGCGCTTGCAACGCACGGCGAACAACCGCGATATTTTGCATGAGGTTCGCTTCGTCCACGAGCCGGCCCTGCCAAATCGACTCGATGAGTTCTTCTTTCGTCAGAACTTGGTCCGGGTGCTCGACCAGCGCGAGGAGCGTTTCCACAGCCTTTCGCGCTAATCGCACGGGCTCGCCATTACGAAGCAGCACTTTGGCGGTCGCATCGAGGCTGAAGTCTCCCACCCGGTAGACATGCCTGGTTTGCAATGACAAATTAGAAATCTCTTATGAATTATTTAGGCAAAACCCATTGCCTACGGGTCAAACAACTTCAATGATGCAAACAGTCTATCGCAAGGATTCCGATCCGGCTTGGCGCCGGGCAGTCGGAACTAAAAGGGGTTGAATCGTGTCTCGCAATACGCGCAGATGCCGGATCATCCTGCTTGCGCTGCTGCCGCTCATGAGAGGCGGATCAGCCGCCGGCGCACGCAACACCCCCGCGCCGCCCAAGAGTTGGATCGACCCGCAGACCGGCCATCGTGTGGTTCGCCTTACGGACGAGCCGGGCAGCGCAAGCCTTTACTTCAACGACAACGCGTGTGCCCCCGATGGCAAAGAGATGGTGTATAGCACTCCCAATGGCATTTCGGCCATCGACCTCAGCACGTTTAAGACACGCCCCGTTGTCGCGGGCCACGTCCGAATCATCGTCGCCGGATACAAAACCCAAACGGTCTATTACTTGAAAGATCAGTCGCTGTATGCCGCCAATATCGATACCGGGGCCGAGCGAAAGGTCGCCGACCTCCCTGCGCCTGCGGCCAGGGGAATCGCCACGGTGAATGCCGACGAGACTCTGGCTGCCGGATCTTACATCGAAGGCCGCAGCCCTGTTGAGGGAGGGGATCACTCGCAACAAACCCATCCTTTGAATCAACCGCCGAACAAGGGCCAGATGATGGAGCGGACGCTCGCGGCGCATTATCCGCGAGTACTTTTCACTATCAACCTGCATACCAGCGAGCAAAAAATCATTCTTCACAGCACTGATTGGATCAACCATCTCCTTTTCTCGCCCAGCGATCCCACGCTCCTGATGTACTGCCACGAAGGCCCCTGGCAAAAAGTCGACCGCATCTGGACCATCCGCACCGACGGCACGCACAACACACTCATTCACAAGCGCACCATGGAAATGGAGATCGCCGGCCACGAATTTTGGAGCCACGACGGCAAAACCATCTGGTACGACCTGCAAACTCCCAAAGGTCAAGATTTTTGGGTAGCCGGTTACAACGTCGATTCGGGCGAACGAACCTGGTATCACCTCGAGCGGGACGAATGGTCGATTCATTTCAACATTTCTAGCGACGGAACGCTATTCTGCGGCGACGGCGGCGATCCCGGCCAGGTGGCTCACGCCCGCAACGGCGAATGGATTTATCTTTTCCGTCCAGAACTGATCAAAGATACCGGCGTCGCGGCCAACGACCTCGTCCGGCCAGGGATTTTTCATTCAGAACGTCTAGTGAATATGTCCAGGCACCAGTATCATCTTGAACCGAATGTCCGCTTCTCGCCTGATCAAAAATGGGTGATCTTTCGCTCAAATATGTTTGGGCCGACCTATGTGTTCGCCGTCGAAGTTGAAAAGAACGGCATCAACGGCGCCCCCACGTCGGCCTTAAACCCGTCGGCCATTCACCTGCATCTTCCATCCATCCTTGCTGTAAAAGAGGCCAAGCTGTCATGAATTCGATCGTGCTTATTTCCCGCGAAATCCGGGCTTTCTGTTCTGTCTGTGCCACTCTGCTGCTCGCCTCGTTCGTGATAGCGCAGACCAATCGTGGCGGCATCGCGGGAAACGTCACCGATCCTACCGGCGCTGTCGTTCCCAACGCCACGGTAGTGATTACGAACAACGGCACCAACGAAGTTCACCGGCTGCGGACCAACGACAAGGGGTCGTTCATTCAGGAAGATCTCGAGCCCGCCTCCTATCGCATCGACATCCAGGCGTCCGGATTCGAAAAAGCGCAAGTGGATGAGGTCAAAGTCGACACGGGGAGCGTGGCCACGGCCAACATCGTGCTTCGCGCCGGTAGTGTTAACACGCTCATCACCGTTGCGGCCAATGCGGCCATGGTCAACACGCAATCCGGAACGCTTGGCCAAACCATCACGGGAAGGGAATTGAACGATCTTCCGCTGCCGAATCGCAGCGTTCTCGATCTCGCGGTCACCGTTCCAAACATCACGGGTGACGTAGGCACCGAAGATCCTCAGGTCACGTCGGGCGTTCCGCTGCCAGGCTTCAACCTGAACACCAGCGGAGGCCGCTCCGGAAGCACTTACATGATGGCCGACGGCATCAGTAATACCGGCGTGGGCCTCGCGCGGGAGGCGGTCGCCTTTTCGCCTGAAACGGTGCAGGAATTTACCGTCCAGACCAACAGCTTCGACGCCCAATATGGAAGAACTGGTGGCGGCATCATCAGCGTTACAACAAAATCCGGAACGAACCAGTTTCACGGCATGGCCCTCTGGTATCTCCGCAATCCTGCCTTCAACGCCGATCCTTACACGCAAGCTACGGTCAACCGTCCCGTCGAGAATCTGCGTTGGAATCAATTTAACGGCCAGCTAGGCGGTCCCGTCATCATCCCGAAAATTTATAACGGCCACGACAAAACGTTTTTCTTCTTTGCGGGCGAGCCGCGCTATCAATCCGATCATCAGCAGGCCACGGCCGATCTTCCCGACCAGAACATGCTCAACGGAAATTTCAGCGGCCTTGCGGCGCTCGAGGGCGGCGGCACATCGGGAGGCGCGGGCTGGGCTCCGGCCAGCCTGAAAAGTCAATTTCCGGCCAGCGCATTCAGCAGCAACAGCACGGTCATCTATAACCAGTTCAATCCCAGCAGCGGCAATTTCACCATCGCCCCACTTCCGTCTTCCGGTTCCTATGCTCCGTTCCCCGGCAACACCATTCCAACTTCCATGGTCGATCCCACCGCGCTTAAACTTCTGCAATATCTGCCGAAAGCGAATACCAGCTACTTCCTCGATTCGAACGGCTATATCGACAATTTCGTCACTTATCGTTACGTGCAGGATAACGAAACCCGCTTCAACACGCGCATCGATCAATACTTCGGAAGCCGCAACCAGATGAGTTTCCGCTGGACGACTGTGCCGGAGGTCGGCATTCAAGGCTTCGATCCGCAATATCCTTCAGACGGAGCCGGAGCCACCTACAGCGACTCGTCTCAATACATGCTCAGCGACACGTTCACCATTTCCCCAACCATCGTCAACGAGCTTCGATTAGCCTATACACGCGCCAATTTCAGCGGCACTTTGCCGCCCGAATACGACATCAACACGGGCCAGAACCTGAGTACCCAATACGGCCTGCCGAGCCTCACCAAAGGCGGTTTGCCCTTGATCTCGTTCGAACTCGACAGCTTTGGCGCAATCGGCTCACAAGGTTCCCAGTTGAACAACAACCTCGAGCAGCAATACGAGATCGCCGACAACGTCTACATCACGCGAGGCGCGATGACCTGGAAATTCGGCGTCGATCTTTGGCGCGACATGCTCAACACTGAAAGCTTCTATTCGGCTGATGGCGGCAATTACAGCTTTCGCTATGTTCAAACGGACTCGACTGGCGCGGCCGGCAATCAAGGGCAAGTTGGCGGCATCGGATTTGCCAGCTATCTACTGGGCGTGCCAAACCAGGTATCGCTCGCCAACAGCATTATCCCCTACTACTATCGTTGGAACAGCGGCGCCGCGTTCGTTCAGAACGACTGGAAAGTCCGCCCCAACCTTACCTTGAACATCGGCCTGCGTTACTCTCTGCAATTGCCGCGAACAGAAGAGTACAATCACCAGGGCTTCTTCGATCCAGCCTTGGCTGAGACCGTCAATCTCAAATCGCCCTTGACGCTGCCTACTGGCCAAGTCCTTACGCAAGCTACCGAAATCCCGTTCGCCTTCTCCGGATACGGCGGGCGCTCACCCTATCTCACGCCCATCAAATGGCTCGATTTCGAGCCGCGCTTCGGCTTCTCGTGGCAGCCCGCTCAAAGCGGCTTCTGGAACTGGGTTGTTCGCGGCGGATACGGGCTCTCGCATGCTCCCCTCACTGGCAACAACCGCCAACCGGTACCGAGTTTCGCCGCCGGCAGTCCGACTTTTGGCGAGACTTCCGGACAAACTAATCCGAACTACGTGATGCGCCTGTCGAGCAATCCGCCCTACAACCCGTATGTGCCGCCAGACCAAATCTTGCAGCTTACCAACAACCCGAGCGGCTTGGTATATGGTAGTTCCATCAACTTTCCCGCTTACGTCGAGACCGGCGAGAACTCCGTTCCGTATGTCCAAAACTGGAGCTTCTCACTCCAGAAACAGCTTGGCTCGAGCACTGTGCTCGAGCTCTCCTATGTAGGGTCCAAGGGCACGCACCTCTTCATGCCGGCAGTCGACATCAATAATCCTCCACCCGGCTATCTGTTGGCATTGCAAAACCTGAACGTGAGCGCGACTTCGACGATCCCGGACCCACTGGGGCGCAAGAACCCCAATGGCACGATCATCAACGATACCTACGCGAGTCTCGCCTCGCCGTTCTTCGGTTTTGGACCCGTCAGTACCTACTACGACGCTTCCGGCAACAGCATCTTCCATGCTGGAGTCGTCAGCATTCGTCACCGCGTCACGGGAGGCTTCACGGGCTATGCCAACTTCCGCTGGTCGAAGTCGATTGATGATGCCTCCGATGCCAGCCCCGACAAGAACGCGTTGACAACCAGCACCGTCGGAGGCGGCCAGTATAGCTATGGCGCGCCGGCTTACGTCGATCGGTCCGTTTCAACGTACAACATTCCCTACGATCTGAACGTTGTCGGTATTTACGATCTGCCATACGGCAGGGGACGCATGTTCGGACAGGACGCCGCGTTGCCGCTTCAATTGTTGCTGGGCGGCTGGACTTTGTCGGGCGTCGAGCGCTTCTATAACGGCTATCCGTTCACTCCAACCATCGCCACCGATCCATTTATCAACACCGTTACCACCCACGAAATCCGCCCCGATCTCGTCCCCGGCGCGCCCATCATCAATCCTCTGTACAGCCCGAGTTGCCCGACTACTGCCGTGTGCCAGCCTTACATCAATACCGCCGCCTTCATGCTTCCTCCGGCGGGCGAACTTGGTGACGCACCCCGTACGCTATCGATGGCTACCGGACCATGGGTCCAGACGCTCGACGTATCGATCCAGAAAACGTTCAACATCCGTGAGCGTTTCCATGTTCAATTCCGCGTGGATGCGATCAACCTGCTGAATCATCCGGTTTTCCGCAACACGCCCGACAGCGGCGGCGGTACCGACATCTTCGGAGGATATCCAAGCTTCTCTTTCACAGACGCCAATATTCAATCCATCTACGCCTCGTGGGCAGCCGGGCAAACTCCCGCCGCGCCAGGACCCAATACGGCGCAAGGCAAGGCCAATATCGCTACCATCGAGTCTTTTACCGTCCAGGCTCAGAACAGCAAAGGTTCCTTGCCGAATAATTTCTACACCGTTCCGCTTCCTACCGGCGTCGCTCTGATGAACCCGAACTCCTTCAATATCCTCACTCCTCTGGGCTTCAAACAGTATGAGGTCCGGCAAAACATCGATGTGGGAAACGGCGTACTCAGCAATCAGACCGTTCTCAATCCGCCGCGGTACATCCAATTCGGCGTCAAGATCATCTTCTGATTCACTTGTTAGAAGCGAATTAAGACGGATCGTCAAAAATAAGGTTTAATGGCCTACAGGATTGGCTAAGCTTCATCACTTGCGTCCAGAGGATGGCGTGCATGGATTCGTTTCCCGCGATCTTGAGCCCGCGCTTTCTATTGATCCCGGAGACCGAGTTGTTTTTCAAACGCTGGATTCCGGTTGGGGCGCCATTGAACAGTCCGGGAAATTTTTGGAGCCGGAGGAGTTCAGCCCGCGCGATTTGAGCCGCGACGTTGCGCATGCTTTGACGGGACCTGTCGAAATACGCGGAGCGCGCTCGGGAATGACGTTAGAGATCCGTCTGCAGAAGATACGGCCCGGACATTGGGGATGGTCAGCCGGTCCTACGCTGCCCGCGCAACTTGATGCACGGCTGGGAATCTCAGACGGCAGTACAGGACCACCGGCGGTGATCAAAGTACCGCGAGGATCGGAAGCTATGTACTGGGATCTGGAGCCGGAGCGCGGCATTGGAATCAGCCGCTCCGGTTACCGGCTGCGGTTGAATCCGTTCATGGGGATTATGGGAATGCCTCTAGACCAACCGGGTATCCAATCGACCTTCCCTCCAACCGCTTGCGGTGGCAATCTCGACTGCAAGGATTTGATAGTTGGTTCGGTTCTGTTCTTACCAATCGCTGTCGCTGGCGGTCTTTTTTTCACGGGCGATGGTCATGCAGTTCAGGGCGACGGCGAAGTTGCGGGGCCGGCGCTCAATTGCCCCATGGAGGTGGAGATGGAATTTCTCCTCCGCACCGATTTAGCGCTCGCTTTGCCGCGAGCTCGTACTTCGGAAGGATGGCTCACTTTTGGCTTCCATCCAAACCTCGACGAGGCGGCGACGATCGCCACCGTTGAGATGGTCAACTTGATGGCTGAGTTATATGGGCTATCTTCAAAAGACGCGCTTTCCATGGCGAGCCTGGTTGTCCATCTACGAGTCACTCAAATGGTGAACGGAGTGCGGGGCGTACACGCGCTTTTGCCGCATGGGGCATTGGAGCCGAGTTCGATCGGAAGGCCGGAATGAAGGCGGCATACATAGAGAAGGTCGGGCCGCCGGAAAATATCATATTTGGCGACCTGCCAAAACCCGTAATTAACGCCGGGCAGGTGTTGGTCAAAGTAATGGCAGCGGCCGTCGACCCGATCGACACGTATATTCGCCGGGGCTCCTTCTCGATGGATCTGAATTTCCCGTTCATTATCGGACGCGACATGGTGGGCATTGTCGAGGCGGTAGGCGGGAACGTGAAACGATTTTCTCCGGGCGCACGCGTTTGGTGCAACAACCAGGGTTATCACGGCCGTCAAGGTACCTTTGCCGAGTATCTTGCGATCGGTGAAGAATTTCTCTATCCGCTGCCGGATGGTGTAGATGAGAAACGCGCCGTCGCGGTTGCGCATGCCGCAACAACGGCATCGATTGGACTTCTGCGCGAAGCGCGACTGCGCGCCAGCGAATCGCTCTTCGTAAATGGCGGAGCGGGCAACGTCGGTTCCGCGGTCCTTCAATTGGGAGCGAATCTGGGCGCAAGAGTCATTGTCACTGCCGGCAGCGAAACCGATCTCGAGTATTGCCGGGCCTTAGGAGCCGAGCGCGCCGTCAATTATAAGACCGGCGATATCGTCAAAGCGATTTCTGAGTTCGCACCGGGCGGCATCGACGTTTACTGGGATACCACCACCAAGCCCGATTTCGAGCGCGCGGTGCCTCTCTTGGCACATCGGGGCCGTATCATCCTTATGGCGGGGCTCGATGCACATCCCGCGCTTCCAGTCGGAGCCTTTTATACGAAGGACTGTTCGATGCACGGCTTCGCCATCACCAATGCCACGGCTCAGGAGTTACAAGACTGCGCAAGTGCGATCAATGGCTCGTTAGCGAAGGGCAAGTTGTCGGCGCGGATCGATCGGGTGATGCCGCTCACACAGGCTGCCGCGGCTCACCAGTTGATCGAAGATAGCCAACGAGGCCTGATCAAACTTAGCGGCAAAATCGTTATTACTGTTTAGCCTTTGTTTAGCCCATGTTTGGCCTAACTTCGTCACAACCGCTCCCTCGCGGTCGCGGCTCGGAACCGAAGCTTGTGGATTCAACTGTTTGGCCGAGCCGCGCACGCAAGTAAGCGGTCCGGTGACGAAGTTCGGTTAGCTCACGGTTAGCTCGCGTCCGCGAACAATTCCGGGTGCCGCGCGCTGTCTCCCCTTTCGAGTTACTCCGCCTTCAGAGCTTCCACGGGATCCACCGCCGCCACGCGGCGAGCCGGCAGATAACTCGCGAGCACCGCGGCCGCCGCCAAAACAAGCGGCACCGCAACGTAAGTAACCGGGTCCAGCGGGCTAATCCCAAAGAGCAGTGATTTCATCAGCCGCATCAGTACGGCCGCGACCGCCAGACCAACAGCGACGCCGGTTCCCGCGAGCGCCAGAGCCGAACCCACGAACATCCCCATCAACTCGCGTTGCTGCGCCCCAAGCGCTAGCCGAATTCCGATTTCGCGCTGACGCTGCGATACCGCGTACGAGATCACACCGTAAATGCCGACAATGCCAAGCACCAGCGCCATCGTACCGGCGATCCCGAGCATCACCAGCGTGAACGATGTTCGCGCGAGCGATTTGTTGTAAATCTCCTGCATGGTCCGTACCGATGCGAGCGGCAAGCTCGAATTCACCGACCAAACAGCTTGCCGGATCTCGTTCACAAAAGGCGCGGTCCCAGCCCGATCGCTTCTCACCGCAAACGTCACGCCGCGCGTAGCGTACATCTCGTGGGGCGGATACAAGCTAATCATCGTCGAGGGCCAGTAGACGACGGCGGGAGCTTTCTCTTGAACGCCGTTTGCGCGAACGTCTTCCACCACGCCAATCACCTCATGCCATGCGTTGCTCCACTTGGTTGCGACACCGATTCGTTTACCGAGCGCAGCCGCCGGCGTGCCCCACAGTTCTCGCGCCAGATTTTCGGAAACCATCGTCACCGGCCTTAAACCGTAGACATCGGTCCACGTGAACTCCCGTCCCGCGACAATCCTCGTGCCCAACGTGTGAAGGAAACCCGGCGAAACGTGATCGAACATCCGCAATGGCGCGGCTTCGCCCGTATACGTCTTGCCCTCCGCGTAAATCAGGTCCCAGTCGGGTTCCATCCCGTCCATCGGCATTTCACTCGCGAATCCAACCGAAGCGACACCCGGAATCACCGCCAGCTTATCGGCGATATCGTTCTGTATTCGGGTGACTCGCTGCTCTTCCTTGACGAGCGAAGTCGGAATCGTAATTTGCATGGTCTCGAGATGCGGGGCATCCGTGAATCCCGGTTCCACCGTTCTGAGCGCCTCAAAGGTGCGAATCATCAATCCCGCGCTCACCAGCAGCACTAAAGCCATCGCTACCTGAGCCACAACCAGGAAATTGCGCGAGCGCCGCCGCTCCCGGCTCACGCTCGCGGTGCGACCGCTGCTCCGAAGAGCAAGAGAAAGCCCCGGCCCTGCGTATTTCAAAGCCGGAATCAATCCGAACAACACACCTGAGGCGAACGAAACAACGAACGTGAACGCAAGTGCCCGCCCATCGAGCGCAATCTCATTCAAACGCGGCAGATTGGCCGGGCCGATCGCCACCAGAAGCTGCAAGCCCTCATAGGCGACAACCATTCCGACGGCGCCGCCAACGAGAGCGAGTAGCAAGCTTTCAACCAGCAGCTCGCGTACGATGCGCCACGGTCCAGCGCCCAGGGCTGATCGAATGGCCAGCTCCTGCTGGCGCGCTTCCGCTCGGACCAGCATCAAATTCGCGACATTCGCGCAAGCGATCAGCATCACCATGCCGATCGTGCCCATCACCACCCACAGCACGCTGCCCACATTGCCAACCACTTCTTGTTTCAGCGGGCGAAGCGCCGGCGTGATCCTCCAGTTTTCATAGAAGTGCGGGTTCGTCCCCGGCCCGTTCGACCACGAGTTCATCCAGATGGGTATCAGGCGAGCGATATCGGCATTGGCTTGGGTAATTGTCGCGCGTGGCTTGAGACGAGCGATGCCGTCGTAAGAGAATCCGGCAAGGATCACCTTGCTGCGGTCGAAAGCCAGCGGCAACATCAGATCGAAATCGGCATTCACTAACCGGAAGTTTCGCGGCATGACGCCGACGATTTCGCGGAGCACGGAATCGACTCGGATGTTGCGGCCGATGGCCGACCGATCTCCGCCAAACCGTCGCTGCCAATACCCGTAGCTGATGATGACGGTTTTCGCGCCACGCGGATTCTGGTCGGACGGCGACAGCCAGCGGCCGGCCGCGGGTGGCACGCCAAGGGTTTCGAGTATGCCGTCGCTGACCGAGACCGTGCGGACCTGTTCCGGCTCCGCTAACCCTGTCACGCTCGCCGTGTCGTCCGTCCACACGCCCAACGACTGAAACGTCCGGTTTTGCTCCGCATAGGTGAAATACATCGAGGCCGACAAACGAAGACCGTTCGAGACGCTCGCCAGGCCCGCAGCGCCAGGAGCAGCCTGCCAAATCGCCACCAGTTCCTCGGACTTCGGATACGGTAGAGGTTTCAACAACACGCTGTTCACCACGCTGAATACCGCCGTGTTGGCGCCGATTCCGATCGCGAGCGTGAGCAGGGCGACGGCAGCGAACGTGGGATTCTGGCGCAACATGCGCGTGGCGTAGCGGATGTCGCGGCCAAGGATATCGAGGAAAGCAATTATGTTCATTTGGTCGTTCCCTGCTGCCTGGATAGTTCGGCGCGAAAGGCCTGCTCCCGCTCTTTCACGTAAGCCCGATAACCCTCGGGATCGATGAACGGATTCGCCCCTCCCGCCTCGAGTTTCTTGAGTTTCGCGTCCATATCGTAATAAACCCCGTGCGCGCCCAGAAAAACATCGCACGGCAGGCTTTCAAGAACACGAAACGTCTTCTCATAATCCGTTGCAATCTGCGGGTATTTGCTATTGCCCACAAGCCTGTAACCGGAATTCACGTTTGGACTTCCCACAATCACTACGTGATACGAATTCCGGCCCTCCTTAAATTCCGTGGTCCACGTTGTACACCCTTTCGTGTGACCAGGAGTGAGATGCGCCACGAGCGTCGTTCCGCCAAGAATAACCGTATCGCTATCGTGCAAAATCCGATCAACCTTCACTGGCGTCCAGTGCTGTTGGTACGCGAAATCGCCGGCGCCGCCGCTTTCGATCTCTCCCACATCGGCATCCATGACCATCAACTTCGCTCCCGTCAGCCTCTTCGCTAGAGCGCACCCAGCCGCGTGATCGTCGTGCGCATGGCTGATGAGAATGATCTTAATATCGGAAAAGCGAAATCCAAGCTTCTCCACGTTCGCGCGGACGACCGGTACCGATTCCTCATAATCCGGGTTGATTAAGATGTCGCCCTGCGGCGTCGTAATCAGAAATGAGGCCAGGTAATTCGTCCCTACGTAGTAAATGTTCGAAATCACTCGATAGGGCGCGATCGGTTGATTCCATTGTGGCGTGAAATCGCCAAGCGACATTCCGGCGCATGCAAGGAACACGACAATCAGGTAAGCGCGCATAGCGTCAGTATCGCCCGCTAGCTCTCAGCAACGCCATACCTGGGTTTATTCGAGAGTGCGAATTAGGGTGGGACAGCGTCAGGTCCCCGGAGCACGTCTACCAATCGCAACTTTGAAAAAAGGTTGTTTGCCACAGCACGATCAGCGCAGCCGGAACGTTGCCAGGCTCGCGACTGCCTCATGTCGCCCAAGATCGGGTTGAATCGCGAGTTCTAAGACAGACACGGCGTTCACGTCGATCGCATAGTCTTCAATTTCTGTTGTTGAGCCATTAGGGCTAAAATTCCATTGTTGGCGCAGAATCTCTTTTGTGGGCCCGCCGGCAGCGGACGACCATCGAACTGTGAACTCCTGCGTTCGCTCAGACTCGGTTTCATTGAACCGAAGCTGTATGCGATGTAGAGATATAGGCTCATCAAATATAATCCGGATCCGCTGTTCTCCTTTCTGAGAAGCTCGCCAACCAGGCCCGCTGTCCGGAATAAGCGCAGATTCAATGGGAAAACTGGGATCTTCCGACGTTACTTCGATAGTGGCGATCTGATCGAGATTAAGCCACCCTTGGCCCGATTCGCCGTCGCGTAGCTGGGCACGGTTTGATCCCAATATCTTCTTCCGCATAGTCCTATTCTTATCGCAACGCCGCCCAGGCACGCAGCTCATAGGAGCGAAACGCGTCTTTTGGCCGACTCTTTCTTTGTTCTGTACAAAGCCAACTTTCTCGGCTACGGACCTAAAATAAAGATATGAAGCTGGTTGTAAACGGCAGGGAGTCCACAGTTTCGGTTGATCCCAAGCGCCCTCTGCTCTGGGTTCTTCGCAATGAGCTGGGGCGCGAAGATGGCACAGACTGAGACCGGTACAGTGAGTTGGTTTGGCTTCAAAGAGGACAAGGCAGGAGTATTCGGGATCTTCGATACGTTCAATGACGAGGCCGGACGTGATGCTCATCTCAAAGGCGAGATTGCGCAAGCCTTGATGGCTAAGTCCGACGAGTATTTTGCCGAGACCCGATAATCCACAAAATCACTCTACTTGCTGAGAAGTAAGGACCATTCGTTGACAGCATCAGTGATCTTGGGACACTGAGAATACGCATTTTGAATCTGCGTGCGATTGTGTCCGGATAAGAGCTGGATTGCGCGGAACTGGATGAGGCGCTTTGAGACCTACCAAAGGGTACGCTTTCGCAGCGATCGTCTGAGACCTTCGACCACGGTGCCGTAGACCAGATGCGCAGCGAATTCAGCGGCTTCGGTTGCAGGGGCGGAGCGGGTGACGGGTTCGGAGAGGCCAAGTGCCGGCACTGTGATCACGTGGGCGCCGAACCAGATGGCCGCGCCGAAAGGCAATCCCCGGCCAAGAGGCAGAGGGTCCCGAAACTCCGCGAGCGCTCCGTAAAGCGCCGCAACGGTCGTGCCAAACGCGTAATGCATGGCGGGTCCGGCTATCTTCTTCTGATCGCTCGACAACTCATGATGGAAAATCGTTCGCGAGATTGCGGAAGCGGCTTTCACTGTGGAATCTTCGTCTGCGCGCTGTGAGTAGCTTTCGGCGCGCGGAAGCAGAGAGTGGAATTCGCTCATTACACGCGATGCAATCAAGCCTGCCAACGCACCTGCGAGGATGCCTTTCCAGAGACTTGGCGGCGCTGGATTCGATTGCGCCTTAAGCGCCATGCTCGACCTCGCGGCGTTGTGCGCTTTTGATCGAAGGCACAACTTTTGCAACTTCATCCAAGAAACGCGAGGCGATGCGGTGCATTTCGAACTGTTGCACCTCGCCAAGGCCGGCTGCGCCAAGAGACCTGCGCAGATCGGTGTCACGATAAAGGCGAAGTATGCCTTCGGCGAGCGCTTCGGGATCGCCAGGGTCTACCAGAATGCCACGCTGAACTACTTCGGGAACGGCGGCCGAGCGTGCAGCGACAATCGGTTTCCCCGCGGCCATAGCCTCAAGAAATACGATGCCGAAGCCTTCCTGTACGCTGGGCAGGCAAAAAAGATCGCAGCCATTGTATTCCGCCGCCAGTGTATCCGCGCTCACGTCGCCCAGCCAACGCAGGGCAGGCTCGATATTCAGCTCGGAAGACAACTGCCGCAGACGATGGCGCTCCGGGCCATTGCCGACAACTCGGACCTGTAACTGCGGAACACGATCGCGCAATAGAGCGACAGCGCGGAGCAGCACGTCCAACCGCTTGCGGGGATAGAAGCGGCACACGCATAAGACCGTGAACTTGCCCGAGTCGGGCACAGCCGGATTTGCGTGGAAAAGCTGCCGCCAATTATCGAGATCAATTAACTCGGGCACGACTACCGCATTGTTTACACCATAGAGTTCTTCGAGACGGTTCGCGCAGTAGTGGCTGACAGTGATCACCTGGACCGCGCGGCAGGCATGCTTTGCCTCGAGATGGGCCTGAAACGCCATGCTCGCTCGCGTGGCGCCTCGCTCGAAGCGAACAGCATCGCCCAAAACTCCCTTAATACAGGCGATATGCGGAGGCGCAGCCCGCCTTCCGGCGATCGAGTAACCGTCAGCGTCAATGCCGACCGTGGCAGCGCCGCTGAAGTGACGCCAGCGCAATGTTTCATTGAACAGGATGCGCGTAGCTGTGTAGACTGGCGTGACGATACGGGGGGTAATCCACGCGACATCTATCCCAAGCTGACGAAGCCCTTCGGCCAAAGTACGTGTTCCGACGTAGCATCCGCTTCCTCCCCACACATCCAAGGGAACAGCCGTTATAAACTGAAGCAGGCTCATGGATGCAGAGCGCAGATCGCATGGATCGCGGCCACCAAACCAGAAATGAACTCTTTAGGCAGCAACATCAGGCCGTGCCCGTTTTGCGCCTTCCTCGAGTTTACCGGCAGATGATTCGGTTGCATGCGTGTTGGTTCCCCGGACTGTTCTCGATGAACGATTTTACCGTTCCCGGAGCCACCATAAAGCAGGGGAGACGGCAAGAACCCTGCCCCACTTGGAATCATCTGTCGGGCTATTAAACACCTTCACGTTCCTGCCGCCGTCCTCCTTCGGTCCGCAATTCAGAAACGATACACAGCAAAAGTCGTTCTTAGGCTATTCGAACGGACGAGATCGGCGCACGAATTGTTTCGGCGATCGTTCTTTCGCCCAGGTCGAACTCGGGAGCAAACACCGTACTGGACGATAGGGATACGGTGTATCCTCATGAACGTGCACGAATATCGCACCATTCTTTTAGGCGGCGGCATGGTGGCGGGCTATGCCGCTAAAGAATTCGTCGAGAGCGGCCTCAAGCCCGGGGAGCTGGGTATCATTTCGGCGGATACCGCACTTCCCTACGAGAGACCTCCTCTGTCAAAGAGTTTTCTCGCAGGCAAAGATAACGAGCAGAGCGTGCTGATCAATCCGGACAGTTTCTATCGGGAGCACAATATCGGGCTTCACTTGAACGTGCAGATCGGGCGAATCGATCTTCAGGGAAAACGATTGCAGGGCCGCAACAGCGAAGAATTCCACTTCGAGAGACTGATCCTCGCGACCGGCGCGCATCCGCGAACTCTCGATGTACCTGGCGCCCAAAGCGATACGGTCCTTTATCTGCGTTCACTGAGCGATTCAGCCAGGCTGCGCGATCGATTGAAGAGCGCAAGAAAAGTGATCGTAATCGGCGGCAGCTTTATTGGGATGGAAGTGGCATCGCAAAGTTCGCAGCAGGGTTGTGACACGACGATGGTCTTCCCGGAAGAGCGCGTATGGAAGCGCTTCTTCACGCCTGAGATGTCGCGGTTCTTCGAGAAATACTATGAGAGCCGCGGTGTTCATTTCGTTCGCAACGCGAATGTTACAGCCATCCGCGGCGGCTTCGTATCGCTCTCAATCGGGAGGGAACTGGAAGCGGATTTAGTGGTGGCTGGAATCGGAGTCGCGCCATCAACGGAAATGGCTGAGGCTACAGGCCTACAGGTGGAGAACGGCATTGTTGTGAATGAGTTTTTGGAGACTGGCGCTGCCGGTATTTATGCGGCGGGCGATGTGGCGAACTATCGCGACGTCCTCTTCGAGAAACAGCGGCGCGTCGAACACTGGGACAACGCGGTGAAACAGGGACAATACTTGGCGCGGCGTTTGTCCGGGCGCCCGGAACCTTTCGAGAATATTCCATACTTCTTTTCCGACGTCTTCGACTTGTCTTACGAGTTTTGGGGCGATACGACCGGTGCAGAGCGAACAGAATATCGAGGCGACGTGACTTCCACGAGTTTCAGCGCGTGGTGGCTGAAGGGTAACAAAGTGCTGGCGGCTTTCATCATGAATCGCCCGGACGCTGAACGCGAGGAGGCGAGCCAGCTTCAGCCTAGACAATAGTGCAGGAATATAGGCACGATCCAGGCCTGCACGGCTGCAGATGCCCCCCTGGCAACGACAGAATTATTGCGCCGATTGTCGATATCGGAAGCTCTTCAGCGGACCTAGAATGAAGATATGAAGCTGGTTGTAAACGGCAGGGAGTCCACAGTTTCGGTTGATCCCAAGCGCCCTCTGCTCTGGGTTCTTCGCAATGAGCTGGAACTAACGGGAGCTAAATACGGCTGCGGCGAGGGCCAGTGCGGCGCATGTACAGTGTTGATCGACGGTGTCGCACACCGGTCGTGCCTAACGTTGGTTGCCAGCGTTGCGGGCAAGAACATCACGACAATTGAGGGCATTGCCGACGGGGAGCATTTACATCCCGTCCAAGAATCGTTCATTGAATGCGATGCGATGCAATGTGGGTACTGTACATCGGGCATGATCGTATCTGCCGTTGCACTTCTTCGCAAAAATCCGGCGCCTTCGGAAGCCGCTATCAAGCAAGCGCTCGAGGGGAACATCTGCCGTTGTGGCACGTATAACCGTATTGTTGCCGCGGTGCAGAAGGCATCGCAGGCAATGACGGCCGAGGCAAGGAGCAAGCATCATGGCTAAGATTGAAGCGCCCACTGTATGTCTCGACCGGCGCGGCTTTTTGAAATCGCTCGGCGGAGGGGTGCTGATCCTGTTCACGACCGGTATGGAGGTCGGCGCGCAGGAATCGGGTGGTGGGCGGGGCAGGCAAGGCGAGAAACTTCCTGAGGACGTCGCGGCGTGGCTGCACATTGGACCAGGCAGCAGCATAACGGCGTATACAGGCAAAGTCGAAGTCGGGCAAAACGTTCGCACGTCGCTCACTCAGGCGGTTGCAGACGAATTGCGCTGCGAGTTCAGTGCTGTCCAACTAAAAATGGGCGACACAGCTCAGACGCCCTGGGACGCTGGGACATTCGGAAGCCGCACCACGCCTACGATGGCACCCGAGCTGCGAAAAATGGCCTCGACCGCGCGCGAAATTCTGCTCGATACGGCGGCAAGCGAATGGAAAGTTGACCGAAATGCCCTCGCGATCGCGAACGGATGTGTTGTCCACAAGGGCTCGGGAAATAAAGTAGCGTTCGGCGAATTGGCCGCGAAGGTGGATTGGGTTCACACGATCGGCAGAGATGGCCTCGCTACGGAGCCGCCTGACTGGCGAACAGCCGGAATCAGCACACCCAAGTTGAACGCACGCGAGTTCGTGACCGGAAAACATAAATATCCGTCGGACTACAAGCGGCCTGAAATGCTTTATGGCCGTGTGTTGCGGGCGCCGAGCTTTCACGCAAAGCTTATTTCCGCGGATACGAGCGCAGCCGCCAAGATGCAAGGGGTCACCGTTATACGCGAAGGAGAGTTTATTGGGGTTGCCGCGCGTAACGAGCAGATCGCCGCAAAAGCGTTGGAGAGGATCGAAGCGAACTGGGAGGAACAGCAACAGATCTCGCAACGGGAATTGTTCTCCTACATCAAACAGAACGTTGAACCCGCTCCGCCGAGCCGCGGTTCCCATACGATGGGATCGGTCGAAGCTGGGTTGCAGGCGGCTGCGAAGACACTGCATAGCACTTATACGGTTGCTTACATCGCGCACGTTCCACTGGAGCCGCGCGCCGCGCTTGCCGAATGGAAAGGCGACCAGTTGGCAGTGTGGACCGGTAGCCAGCGGCCGTTCGGAGTAAGGACGGAGCTGGCGGGCGCGTTTTCAACGCCTGAGGAAAACGTACGTGTGATCGTGCCCGATACCGGATCGGCGTATGGCGGCAAGCATTCGGCCGAATATGCGGTGGAAGCCGCGAGGCTCGCGAAAGGCGCAGGCAAACCGGTGAAGCTGATCTGGACGCGCGAGGAGGAGTTCACTTGGGCTTATTTCCGGCCAGCCGGTGTCATTGACGTAAGCAGCGGTATTCGTGCCGACGGGATGCTCACTGCTTGGGAGTTTCATAACTACCTGTCCGGCCCCTCGGGCGTCGACACGCCGTATGAAGTTGCCAATCGAAGGGTAGAATTTCATGCTGCAAAATCGCCACTGCGCGAGGGATCGTATCGCGGACTCGCCTCAACGGCCAACCACTTCGCGCGCGAGTCGCACATGGATGAGCTTGCAGCCGCATGCGGCATGGACCCACTCGCGTTCCGCCTGAACAATTTGAAAAACGAACGTATTCGCGCTGTACTGAAGGCGGCAACTGACCGATTTGAATGGCCGCGAAACAGGCGATCCAGCACCACGGGCTTTGGTCTTGCGTGCGGGACGGAGAAGGGCGGCTATGTCGGCTGTTGTGCCGAAGTACGTATAGATCCGGACCGAACGGTGCATGTAACACGAGTCGTCGAAGCGTGGGACTGCGGCGCCGTGGTCAATCCGGAACATCTGAAGAACCAGGTGGAAGGCGCGATTGTGATGGGCATGGGTGGAGCGCTGTTCGAAGCCATCGATTTCGCGAACGGCCGCATTCTCAACGCGAAGTTGTCTCGGTATCGGGTGCCGCGTTTCAGTGACGTACCAAAGATCGACCTGGTCATTCTCGACCGGAAGGATGTGCCGTCGGCGGGCGCGGGCGAGATTCCGATCGTTGGAATCGCTCCGGCCATAGCGAACGCGATCTTCAATGCAACGGGCATACGCATCCGATCGATGCCGATTTTACCTGCGTTTGCTGAGCATGTAACGCGGTCGGGAAACACGCCACATCACAACGCGCTAATGTAGCGGTGACTCTCGAGTACAGTAGTAAGGAACTGAACGCTAGTGTTTCATGCTTGCTGTGATCCGCTTGCGCCACATTCGAGCCTCGGATTCAACTTCATTCGCGTCAATCGTCAGCATGTGCCTGTCTTGCACAATTTGCTGTCCGTTCACAAACACGTCTTCGACGTCGGCGGACTTCGCGGCATAAGCGAGTTGGGAATACAAATTGTAAAGAGGAATTGCGTTGGGCGGTGCTAGCGACACTGCAATCAGATCCGCGCGCTTGCCGGGTTCGAGCGAGCCAATCTCTTTGTCCAGCCCGAGGACACGTGCCCCGTCTATCGTAGCCATTTCCAAAACCTGCTCGGCCGGAAGAACTTCTGGATCCATCTGCGTCACTTTCTGCAGCTTCGCGGCAAGGCTCATCTCAGCTATCAGATCAGCCGTGTCATTACTTCCCGCGAACCCGTCGGTCCCAAGTCCGACCGAAATTCCCATCTTCAGCATTTTTGTTACGGGAGCAATTCCACTTGCGAGCTTCGTATTACTCGAAGGGCAATGTGCCACGCCGGTTCCTTTGTCTTTGAAGATACGGAGGTCGTTGTCGCTTTCCCACACTCCGTGAGCAGCCACAACCCTGCCATCCAGAACTCCTAATTTCAGCAATAGCTCCGTCGGCGTCATGCCGCGTTGGGCGAGCGCGTCCGTGACTTCTTTCTTCGTCTCGGAAAGATGGATGAGCAACGGCACTCCGTACTTGATGGCCAGCTCATGAGAAGCTTTCAACGCATCGTCTGGAAGAGTGTAGATGGAATGCGGCGCAACGGCAGGCGTGATCAGAGGATCGCCCCGATACTTCTGAATGTATTTCTCCGTACCTGCTATCGTGTCGCGCCATGTTTTGTAATCAGGAGCCGGAAACCCGATGATGGTTTGACCCAATACGCCTCGTATACCCGCCTGCTTCGTCGCTTCGGCAACGGTGTCTTCGAAGTAGTACATGTCTGTATACGTGGTGATGCCGGCCAGCGACATTTCCAGGCAAGCGAGCTTCGTGCCCCATTTGACAAAGTCAGGGGACACGTTCTTCGATTCAGCGGGAAAAATGTAATGGGTCAGCCAGTCCTGGAGGCGTTTGTCGTCGGCGAATGCGCGCAGCAGAGACATGGCGGCGTGTGTGTGCGTGTCGATAAGGCCGGGCATGATCACCGAATTGGTGCGATCCAGGCAGTGCTGTCCGGTATACTGGCGCGCGATCTCGCTTGCGCTTCCGACAGCTACAATCCGCTCTCCCTGAATCGCTATTGCGCCGTCTTCAATCAATCGATGCTCGCGATCCATAGTGAGGACGTAACGGCTGCGAACAATCCAGCTCACCGTGGTTGCAGCGCGGGTTGGGCGGCTTGAGAGCAAGCCGCAAGCAAGTAAGATCGAGAGAAGACACATTCTAGAGAAACGACGCATCAAAGGGCCTCGGCAGAAGATCGGCGACCTGCATATCCTGGCGGCCGCCACGCAGATTCACGAGACTTAACGAGGCGTTTCCGCAGAATTCCCACAATATCTGCCGGCACGCGCCGCAGGGAGGAGTCAACATGTCTGTGTCGGCTGCGACAACAATCCGCCTGAAGTTGCGCGAGCCTTCTGAAATTGCCTTAAAAATCGCCACGCGCTCGGCGCAAAGGCTGAGGCCATAACTCGCGTTTTCGATATTGCACCCGGTGAAGGTGCGGCCCTGCTGGTCTTCGACGGCAGCACCCACGCGGAAGCCGGAAAACGGGGCATGCGCATGGTCCCGCGCCGCGATAGCCGCTTCAATAAGGCGGTCGGACATGTACCTTACGATAATCGCATCGCGTTCTTACCACTGTCGCTGACCGGTAGACATCAGCTTTTTGAGTTCCTGTTCAATCACCAACCGAACAGCCTCCATCGCCGTCTCGTCCTGATACTTGGTTCTGGGCCAGAAGAATCCCTTCAAACCGTCGCGCCGGCGCCGCGGCACGATATGCACATGCAAGTGCGGCACGGTCTGGCTCACGGTATTGTTAACGGCTAGGAAGGTGCCTTCAGCAGTCAATGCCGATTCAACCGCTTTCGTCAGTAGTTGTCCGACGACAAACAGAGGACCGACCAGATGCGCTGGAACGTCCGGCAATGTCACGAAATGCTCGCGCGGGCATAAAAGAACGTGGCCTGGAAACAAGGGGTGAATGTCGAGGAATGCGATAAAGCGATCGTCTTCGTAAACGATAGCTGCTTTTAAATCGCGGCCGACTATCTTGCAAAACAGGCAGGAGCTGTCGAATGCTTCGGGTGGGATTTTCTTGGCTTCCAAAACCTCTCCCCTATCGGTTCTTTAGTCGACGATAGTGCTCCAGCCGCGGCCCAACGGGGTATCGGCCGCAAATGTAGTCGCCACCATCGACGTTCCCGCAAGCCACCATGGCACATTTCGCCCAGAAAGAAAGAAATCGGAGATGTTCTTTCCAGCCCGTTTCTTGTAATAGAGCCCAATACCGATATTAAAAAGGAAATACGAGGCGATCACTGCCCAATCAAGAGCTGTTAGTCGCATTCAGAGCCTTGATTCTAGCAGGCTTGCCATTGCGGTTCCTTTCTTTTGGTTTCGTTCTTGCGTTGCGTTACGAATGCGCTCGGCCGCTGGCAAGTAGACTCACGATGCGACCGCCTCTATAAAAGCTGGGGGTCGCCGCCCGAGGTGAAATTAGCTTATGGTGGTAATAGGGAGCGGACGGCTGACACTGTTCGTACGCAGGTCTCGAGATGGGGCCTCGCCTCTCTGAAAGGAGAAGAGAACTCGAAATGAAAAAGAGCCTATTAGCGCAACTGCGTGACATAACCACTGTGGTGGCCGATACCGGAGACATAGAGGCAGTCGAGAAATTCAAGCCCCAGGATTCGACAACAAATCCGTCGTTGATCACGGCGGCTGCCCAGATGCCGCAATATCAGCAGATTGTCGACGATGTTCTGCTGAACGCTAAGAAAGAATTGGGCAAGAACGCGAAAGACAAAGACGTTGCAACACTGGCGTTCGAACGCTTAGCTGTTGAGTTTGGAAAGAAGATTCTGGCTATCATTCCAGGCCGCGTGTCGACCGAGGTGGATGCACGTCTTTCTTACGACGGCGAAGCTACATTTAAAAAAGCGCATTCAATCATTGGGCAATACGAAAAAGCCGGTATTTCACGGGAGCGCATTTTGATCAAGATCGCTTCGACGTGGGAAGGTATCCGTACAGCCGAGAAGCTCGAGAAAGAAGGCATCCACTGTAATCTGACGCTGATGTTCGGCATTCATCAAGCGATTGCCTGCGCGGAGGCGGGCGTGACCTTGGTATCTCCCTTTGTGGGCCGGATTCTCGACTGGTACAAAAAGAACACCGGCAAGAATTACGAAGGCGCGGACGATCCAGGCGTGCAATCGGTGACGCAGGTCTATAACTACTTCAAGAAGTTTGGTCACAAGACCCAGGTCATGGGTGCGAGCTTCCGCAATATTGGAGAGATTAAGGAGCTCGCCGGCTGCGACCTGCTTACTATTTCGCCGCATCTGCTGGCTCAATTGGATTCGACGTTCGAGGACCTGCCGCGGAAGCTAGACCCTGCTAAAGCGAAGAACATGGACATACAGAAGATGACGATAGACCATGCCACATTCGAAAAGATGCACGCGGAAGACAAGATGGCCTCCGACAAACTGAGCGAAGGCATCAAGGGCTTCAGCGATGCGCTGGTGAATTTGGAGAAGCTGTTGTCGGATCGGTTGGTGAAACTAGGGGCAAGCGAAGGCAAGGAACTGGCCTACCGCTAGGGCTTGCGACAATTAGCACATGGCAACCAACCGGCTCGCCGTGCTCAAACAAATGCTCGAACAGGACCCGTCGAACTCGTTTGCGCGTTACGGGTTCGCCATGGAGTACGCGCAAGACGGTCAACTGGAAGAAGCCGTTACAGAATTCAGCTCCTTGCTGGCACGCGATGGAACATACGTAGCGGCTTACTTCCACGCAGGTCAAGTGCTCGAGAAACTGGGCCGCCTAGACCAAGCTAAGGCTATGTACGAACGCGGCCTTGACGCCTGTGCGGAGAAAGGCGACTTGCACACGCGCGCCGAAATCGAGGCGGCATTAAATCAGTTGCCGGTTTGAATGAGACGCGCCGATACGGCCGCTCACTCTTCCAGCATGTCCCGTTTCCGCGCGTAATTCAAACGCCACCCATATTCGAGGAGCGGGCGAGCAGCGAGCGCGAATGTAGCAATTCTCGCAACTACCGCCGGCGAGCCGATGTCGCGTTCGGTCAGTCGTTCGCGAACGATGAAGACTTGTTTCTTGAAATAGCTCTCGAGCGGAGTGGCCGCTTGCTGCTCGAATCCCTTCGGCATGCGCTTCAAAGCATAGCCTTCGAGCCACTCGAGCTTGCTTCGCTCAAGGGCCTTCAAGACTTGTGAAAATTCCTTCGGATTCCGAGTCATTTGCTCTCGCCATGCCTGCAAGAACGGGCGCTCCGGCATCCAATATCCGGCAGCGACAAACGGTTCACCGAAAGTGACATGAATGTAGACTTCGCCGTGCGCACTGGTGGGAGGCGCGCCGCGCAGCGTACCGCCCAGAAACGTATGGAATGGCGTCTTATCGGCGCTGAAACGGATGTCGCGATAAATTCGCGTCACTGGATTCTTGTCTTTTACATAAAGCGGAAATCCCCGCTTGCGAGCCAGAGCAGCGGATTCACGAAGCAGCGCTTCCATCGGCCGCCGCAGCTTTTCCTCATAGACGTGCTTGCGTTCGCGGAACCAGTCCCGATCGTTGTGTTTCTTCAGGTCGCGAAGGAACTGGAAGGCCTCCTTATAGATGCCTTTGAAAGGAACTGCCTCAGGCGAAGGCGGTTGATCCGAGGTTTTTGGAATAGGGCGGGCTGCCATTCGAAAGTTTCATGATCGCACCGGTCGCCTGGCTCCCGCGCTACTTCAATTCCTGTTAGAATTACGTGCATCTGTTGGGCTGGGCTGAACGCGTTCGGCCGGGCACATCTCAGGAAGGGATTTTATGGGGAACATAGTGGTTGCGTTCAGTTTACGTGTCTTCACTTACGCGCTGAGTGGATGTTTGGCCCTCTTTGCGCTCGTATCCACCGATCTTCATGCACAGGAAGTGACCGCAGCAATCACAGGAACGGTCGCCGATCCTTCGGGGGCACATATAGCAGATGCGAAGGTCTCCGCCAAGGATCTGGATCGAGGCACTGTGTATGCAACGGCGACGAATGCCGAAGGAGTCTACAATTTGCCGCGGCTCACGGTGGGCCGCTACGAAGTGCGGGTGGAGGCGGCTGGTTTTCAGACGGCCGTGCGCGGCGGCATTGAACTGCAACTCAACCAGAACGCCAAGGTTGACATCGTAATGACTCTGGGCAATGTGTCGCAATCGGTTGAAGTCACCGGTGCGGCGCCGCTCCTGCAAACCGAAGCCACGCAACTGGGGACGGTAATCGATTCGCGCACCAACGCGCAGTTGCCGCTCGCGACGCGCAATTATGTGCAGTTGACCCTGCTAACAGCTGGAGCGGTAACGCCGAATCCTGCAGGGTTCCAAGGCGGACAGACATCCTTCCAAAGCGCCCGTCCTTATATCAACGGAAACCGCCAGCAGACCGATTATTTTCTGTTGGACGGCATGGACAATAACCAAGTCTCGGACAATGAAGTCGCCTATGCTCCGAGCGTCGATGCAATCGAGGAATTCAACATCATTACGCAGAACGCAGGAGCTGAGTTCGGCAATTATATGGGCGGCATCGTCAGCGCGTCGATCAAATCCGGAACCAACCAGATTCATGGCAACGCCTTCGAGTTCATCCGCAACGACAAGCTAAATGCCAATGTATGGAACAACAATTTTCAGGATGCGGCACGGCCGCTGCTGCGCTGGAATATGTTCGGAGGCACGCTGGGCGGGCCGATCATTAAGAACAAGCTGTTCCTGTTTGGCGACTATCAAGGGTCTCGCTACGATAAGCCCGGGACGACAAGCGCGGTTAGCGTTTTCACGGCCGCCGAGCGTACCGGAGACTTCTCCGAGCTGCTGACCCAGAAGAATCCATCGCAGCTCTACGATCCGTTCTCGCTGGCTGGGAACGGCAACCGGGCGCCTTTCTCGGGAAATATCATCCCAGCATCGTTGTTTAATGCAAGCGCGGTGAATATTCTAACTTCCAAGTACTACCCGCAGGCATTGAACGGGAACCTGATCAACAATCAGTTCAATACCACTCACAGCTTCATCAACGGCGACCAGGGCGACATCCGGGGCGACTGGAACGCTTCCGACAACGACCATGTTTTTGTGCGGTACTCCCAAAGCAACATCAACAACCCGACCATAAACAGTTTGCCGCTCGACTACAACAGTTTTGGCATGTACCGGATCTATAACGGGGTCATTGACTACACGCGGACCATTACGCCGTCTCTTGTGAACGAAGTCCGCGCCGGCGTGAACTACACATTCAACAACACGGGCACCGATGAGTCTACGCTTCCCAATCTCGCGGAGCAGTTTGGAATTCCGGGCGTACCGGTCGCCATTCTTCCCTCGCAGAGCTTCAGCGGCGCGTACGCGAACAACATTGGCAACAGCGACAACATAGAGCTTTTCGCGGACACAGTCGTCCAGTATGAAGACACGGTAATTTGGACGGTCCGTCAGCACACCCTCAAAATTGGCTTCCAAGGGCTTCGCGAGCGCCTTGACACGTTCTACTCGGGCAATAACGGCGCGGCTGGAACGTTCTCGTACAACGGCCAGTTCACTGCGGGGCCGTCACCGACGGCGAAGGTCGGCGCGGGCAGCGGCCAGGCCGAGGCAGATTTTCTTCTTGGTTTGCCTGACGATGTCGGCGTTGGAGTAAACGGTGGGACATGGGGCCAGCGCGCCAACGTCTTTAGCGCTTTCGCGACCGATACGTGGCGCGTCAGCAACAACCTGACCCTGAACTACGGGCTGCGCTGGGAATTGCACACTCCCTGGGTCGAAGTGCACAACCGGCAGGCGAACTTCACTCCGTTCGGCGGGCAGGAGATCCTTGCCGGCTCGTCGGAATCGTACTACGGCGACAACCGCGCCCTCTACAACCAGTACAACGGCATATTCAACTTTCAGCCGCGGCTTGGCTTTGCCTATACGCCTGGCGGCAAGAATACAGTGCTGCGCGGCGCGTATACGATCTCTTCGTATCTCGAAGGCACAGGCACCAATCTCCGTTTGACCATCAATCCGCCTTTCACCGTCGAGAAAGAGGGCAACTATACATCGCAGACGCTGCCTTCTTCGACTTTGGACCAGGGTTACGTGCCAATCCAGTCGGCAACCGATCCTTTCCACAAAACAATTCTGCGGCTCTGGGATCCTAACTTCCGGCCTGCCGTATCTCAACAATGGAATTTCTCGATCCAACACCAGTTTGGAAATTCAACCACGCTTCAGGTCGGTTATGTGGGCCAAAAGAACGATCACCTCGTCGTTGCGCAGCCTTATTTACAGAGGCAGTTGCTAGCCAATGGCACGACGATCCCCTCGCCGTACCTCGCGGGGAACCCCGCTCTTCAGAGCGATATCGGAAACATCTCGGGAACGGAAGCCAACGGCAACCAGGAATATGATGCGTTGCAGGTCACGCTGCAAAAACGTTTTTCGAACGGCCTGTCCGGGCAGGTAGCGTACACATGGTCGAAATGCATGACGGACTCGATTGGTTTCTATGGAGATGGGTCGCAGTCGGCGCCCACGTCTGCGTATGTGCAAGATCTGTACAATCGCGCGGCCGAATGGGGGCCTTGCTTGAACGATGTTACTAACTATGTGACTGGGTTTGCCACGTATGATTTGCCGTTCGGCAGAGGCCGCCGGTTCGGCACGAACATGAACAAGATTGTGAATGCCTTCGCGGGTGGATGGCAGGTGAATGGCATCCTTACGTTCCACGGCGGTTTCCCGCTTACGATCACCGGCTCGGACAACTCAGGAACGAACTCGCGTGGCGCTCGCGCCGACTGTCTCGCGACGCCCATCATTTACGGAGAACAAGACGCGGCGCAAGGGGGTTACCAGTGGTTTAGCGGATCGAGCACATATTTCGCGCCTGCCGCAACAGGAACATTCGGCTCCTGCGGCGTCGGCACGGTTCGCGGTCCGGGCCTATCAACGGCGGATCTCAGTCTGAGCAAGCAGTTTCAGTTCACGGAGCATCAGAACCTCGAGCTACGCGGCGAGTTCATCAACGCGACGAATACGCCGGTGTTGAACGCGCCCACGCGCAGCCTCGGCGCCAATCTCGGGTTATTACAAGGCGCCTCGGCGGACCCGCGCAATATTCAAATCGGATTGAAATACAACTTTTAGCTGGCGGCCAGATCGCGCTCGATCTGCTCCAGCGTTTTTCCTTTCGTTTCCGGCACCCTCACGGCGATAAATATCAAGCCCGCGAAACAGATTCCCGCATACAGCCAAAAAACTCCCGCCGAGCCGATGGCGGAGTTGATGACAGGGAAGCTGTAGGTCAGTATGAAAGACGCGATCCATAGCGCCGAAACGGAGATGGAGATCGCCAATCCTCGGATACGGTTCGGGAATATCTCCGAGATCAAGATCCATGTCACGGGCGCCAGAGACATGGCGTAACAGCCGATGGCCCCGAGCGTAAGTATGAGTACCGGAAGGCCGCCAAACCCGAGCCGGTAAGCCAAACCAATCAGTAGATGGCAGGTTCCAACGCCCGCGCAGCCTAGAAGCATCAGCGGACGCCTCCCCAACTTATCCACAAACCCGAGCGCGATCAAGGTGAACACCATGTTGATCGCTCCGGTAATAACTATGTTGAATAGAATATCGCTTACTCCGTAACCGGCGCTTCGGTAAATTTCCTCCGCGTAATTAAATATCACATTGATACCGCTCCATTGTTGCAAGACGGCTAGGACCACGCCAATCGCCAGGGCTTTCAGCACACCGGAGCGGAGCAAATCGGCTAAAGCGGCCTGACTTCGCGATTCGCTCGCCAGCGTGCTCTGGATGTCCTCGAGCGCAGCATTCGCGTATGCGGAGCCGCCAATGCGCGATAGCGTTGAACGAGCTCGCTCACGAATGCCGGACTTGACCAGCCACCGCGGGCTTTCCGGCACGAAAATTGCCGCCGTGAAAAAGATTAGGGAGGGCACGATGACGGCTGCGAACATCCATCGCCAACCGAACTGGCCATTCCAACTTTGGCGAATCATTTGGGCGGTGGCGCCCTCGGGAACCCGATCAGCAATCAACCAGTTGACAATTTGCGCCGCAAGTATTCCCAATACAATCGTTAGCTGATTCAGCGCCACTAAACGGCCGCGCCAGGCAGCCGGACTAACTTCCGCTATATAAGTGGGCGAGACGTTCGAGGCGATTCCGATCGCCACCCCTCCGATAATTCGCCACGTGACAAACATGGAGAAGTTAGTAGCCAGAGCAGTAAACGCAGAGGAAATTGCAAAAAGCGCCGCCGCTAAAAGAAGCAGCTTCTTGCGTCCGAAACGCTCGCTGATCCAGCCGGAAACGATAGAACCGGCCAGGCATCCGACCAGAGCGCAGCTATTAGCCCAACCAATCGCCTGAGTGCTCCGGAGTTCGAAATACTGCTCGTAGAATGGCTTCGCTCCGCCAATGACAACCCAGTCGTAGCCGAACAGCAGGCCGCCTAATGCGGCGGCGGCAGATATGAGCCACACGTACCGCGTGTCGAACTGCCCGCTCTCAATCGTCTTCGCCGCAACGATGGGGCCGTGCATTCGAAATCAGACCTCGGCCGCAACTGCTTGCCGCAGCCGCTCTTCGGAGATGACTTCCTGTTGTAAATCTGTTGCCATCGCGTGATTCGGATCGGATTCGAGAACACGCGCAAGCAATTGCATGGCCCGTGTTTTTCTCCCGCGGCCGAGGGTAGCCTGAGCCTGCAGGAACGTGGCAGTTACGTTTTTACGGCTTTCCAGATCATCGTGGAAAAGCAACAGTGCGGGAAGGGAAGTGGCGAAATAATCGATCTCAGCTTTCTGGCGCGCGAGCTGTTTCCCGTAAGCGAATAGCTCGTCAAATAGTTTCTTTGCATGGCTGTCCTGCTGAAGGCGTTTCAGCGCCATTGCTGTATAGTAGGTCATTTCGGAGAACCGCTTGACCGACATATCTTGAAAGTCTTCTGTCTTGGCGGCCGCTTTCAGCCACCAGTCACGGGCGCGTTCGTCATCTCCACTAACGTGATAAGCTATGCCCAACCAGTAGTAAATATTGCTCTGATTGGTCAGCAAATGCTTGGCCTCGCCAAGATTCTGCGGACTACTGAGGGCAGCTTTGAAGCAGCGGATAGCCTCCTCAGTCCGGCCATCGAGTAGAGCATGGCGCCCAAGCGCAAGATGCGTCCGCACATGTTGGCCGAGCACCAACCCCTCGCCCCCTTCCCAGGGCTGAAATTTGCGAGTATTAAGAACCGCCAGCGCCTTCTCAGGCCGATCCGTTTGATTGTAAAGAGCGGCCAGTTCCACGCAAACATCGTCGCGCAAGTTCACTAGATCGAGATGCCCTTCCAACTCCTTCAACCGTTCGAGTGGAACAGTGCCCGTGCGTTTCCATAGCTGGTCGCGCTCATAGAACACACGAGCGTCAGTGGGATCGGCGCGAAATGCGTTTTCGAAGGCGGATCGCGACTTTCTAATGTCCCCGAAAACATTGAAATAAGCAATGCCGAGATTGCGCCAAACAGTGGGAAACGATGAGTCCAGTTGGGCGGCCTGTTCCCAAGAAGAAATGGCTTCGTCGCAGCGGCGCCGGTCGTAGAGAAAATTACCGAGATAATAAGCTGCTCTAGCGTCTGCGGGATTCACTTCGAGCGCCCGTTCCAGAACAATCATCTCCTCCACCCGGCTTGGGAAACAGTAATTCGGATTTGATTGGGAAGCGCGTAAATAGAGATCCTTCGCCTCTGCGTGCCGGCTGAGCTGCGACCGGCAGTGCGCAAGAGCATATAGCGTCATTGGGACGCTGCCATCCTCAGCTTCATAGTCTGCCCCCTCCAATACTTGCGACGCCTCGTCATAAAACCCGGTGCGCGCGCAGTCAAAGGCGATGTCAAGCCGAATCTGGTTGCCGCACCGCAGCTCATGGCCAGCCAGGTGCTTCGCCCAGAAGTCAAGTGGATCGAGTTCAAGCGTTCCTCGAATCAACTCGCCGGCTTCGGCCTCACGTCCCAGGCGGCGCAGTATGAGCGCGGCCAGATTTCGCGCGTTCAAAAGATCGGCATTCGTTTGCAGGGCAAGACGGGCGTGTTCGAGCGCCGGTTCCCATTTGCCGCGCCGCGCGTCCAGCTCCGCGATTGCGTAGTAGCTTGCCGATCGCCAGGCATAAGACCATGTAGCTTTATAGAATGCTGCATAGGCCGCTTCCCACTCGCCAAGGTAGCGCAGCGTAACTCCCAGGTTGTAATAAGATTCACCGTCGCGGGGGTTCTCATTGTAGCGAGTCAGTCTTGCGATGGACCGTAGAAAGCTTTCCTTCGCCGCGACGAACTCGCCTCGGCGCAAGTGCCATAAACCCATCGCATTGTTCGAGCGGGCATCGTCCGGATCGCGGCGCAGTGCCTCGCACCAATAGAGTTCCGGATACCGCGTCGCATGCCGGTACTGCTCGAGGTGAAGTCCCGTAAGATACAAATCCTCGACGCTCTTCATTTTTTCCGGCGGCGTTGGTTCGGTCGCGGGAGCCGGCATTTCCGCGTGACTCAGTGGCTTAGGCTTATACGAAATCAGTTCGAGGCCATCTGCAGTCACGACTAATAGCTGAATTTCACTTTGCCGTGTGCCGGCAGGAACCGAAGCGCATTCGATCAGAGGTTTCGCGGGAACAAGATCTCGCGTCCATTGTGCGAGAATTTCGCCAAATCGGTACAAGCGGATATTTGCGCGTGGAATCGGGCGAGTTACACAAATTCCCGCCCGTAACTCTCCCTCGAGTAGCGTAAGGCTGACAGCCGCGTCGCTGTTCGCCTTTAGCGGAGGGCCAATTCGTTGAATGGGGTACCAATATTGGCTGAAAGTCTTCGTCTCGTAGGGAGCGAGAAAGGAAAAGTCCGGTTGATTGTCCGTGTAGACGCCCGCCATCAGTTCGACGTAAGGGCCGTCTTGATCGGTAAGGTTGCGATCCCAGGCATAGCCAAACTCATGATTGCCCCAGGTCCATTGCTTTTTGCCTGGCGCAATATGATGATTCGCCACATGAATCATTCCGGCTTCGCTCAAATGGTCGTAACCGCCCATGAAGTCTTCTTTCGACCCGACAGCCATATAGCTTGTGGGCACAGGAATGTTGGCGTACCAGCTTAGGTCGTTAGGCGCATAGTAACCGGGAGGCTCGTAGCAGCGCGGCTGCTCCTCGGCGGGAACACCGTTCCGGGCGCGCTCTGCATAATCGATCCCGTAGTACAAGCCCTCGCACAAAGGGAAACTGCTCATGGCGCGCCTGGCGTGATCCGCCACGAAGTGAACGTCGGGCGGAAAGACCGACTGATAATGTTCGTTCACATGCACGCCTGCGTTAGCCCACCAAAGAAATGTCTGCGTGAGGGACGTGCAGTTATACAGCCGGACCTTCAACTCGACGAGTGCCCGGCTTGGATGCAAGCACACGCCATGCATCCCTCTCATCCGGTTCATCGGATCGTGATCGCCGCACCAGATGGTTTTCGATCCGTCTTCGTGTTCCTCAATTTCGAAGCTCACGGGTAGGAACGTTGCCGGCCTGTGATGTTGCGGCCAGTTGAATTCAACACCTCCCGAAATCCACGGACCGGCTAATCCCACTAGCGCAGGCTTGATGACGTTTTGGCGGTAAAAGAACTCATAGCCGTTAGTTTTGTCGAGCCCGACATGTATGCGGCCGCCGATCTCCGGCAAAACCATCAAACGCAGATATTCGTTCTCGATGTGTACAGCCTGCCAGACGCGATCTTTGCGTTGCGTCGAAATTCGATCGATAAACGGCAGCGGATATACCTTTCCACTGCTGCCCTGATACACGCGCTTCTCAAGAAACATCGGATTTCGATCCGGCGCCATAGGCTGGTACGTCGGGATTACGACCGGCTCGACCCAGGCCTTGACAGATCCTGTCGCACCGGGTGGGGCGGAAGGTAAATCGAATTTTGCTAAGGTTTCCATTCGAGCGTATAGGCAGAAAAACCAGTGGGGCGTAGAACGTCGAACTGGACGCGCGACGGCAAGGCCTCGGCGAAAGCAATCTCAAGAGTGGCGGATTCGCCAGGATTGAGAATTGGCAGATCCGTCTCCTTGAGTTCGACTGGAATGTCGCCGTAACCGTAATAGACTCCTCGCAACTTATAGCTCCGAATCGCGTGGGACGGGACTGTTCGCCGGGTGCGCAGAGTTACTTTAAAAGCTTTGGGATGGCCCTCGACGTCTATCGATTCAATGGGACTCGATTCCTTGCGCAGCAATTGGTATGACCCTTTTTGCTGACCGTACAGATCCACGACGCCATGCACGCGCTGACGCATTACTCCTGTTCCGCGATCGCCAACGTGAGTGCGGTAGTCGTTATAGCAAAAGAAAATCAGCCCCGCGATGAAGTCTCGTGTGCGCAGCACTTCGTCATGCGTGACCAGAATCTCGCGCCTTCTCTCGTCTCCTTCCGGACGCTCCGCCGTGCAGGCGCAATAACCGTATTCCGAGATCACGATCGGCTTTTTCGGGAAGGCGGCGTGAATCTCGTCGATGCCGCGCCCGACCGTTTCTGCATCTCCGGGATACCAGCTTCCGTAATACTCGTTGCAGGCGATGAAATCCATCAAGCCCGAAACGTCTTTCTCGGGCGTGTTTCGCAGAGAGTGCGACGCATACGAGCACAGCCGCGTGCGATTCAGGCGTTTGGCTTCTTCCAGCATTTTTTTCGCGAAGTTGTACGCTGGCGGATTCTGTCCATTTATCTCGTTGCACAAACCCCAGGAAACGATGCAAGGGTGATTCCGGTCGCGCGCAATCATCTCGTGCAATTGGTCGAGACCATTCTGCATGATGTCAGCATCCGGCTGTTCACCCATGCCGTTGAACGTATTTGGTCCCCAAGCGGGAACTTCGGTCTGAATTATGATTCCGTGCCGGTCGCAATAGTCGAGAACGCGCCGGTCCTGCGGCCAGTGAACCCGGGTGAACACGCAGTTGAGGCGCTTGAGATCGTCATGGTCGTGAACGATCCAGCCTTCCGGCTCCGCCATTCCGAATGTCGGATTGCTGCCCGCCATTCGCTCCACACCCATTAGCCGGATTCGCTCGCCATTCAGGTAAAACGCCGTTCCCTTCGCCTCGAAGCGGCGAACTCCGAACGTGGTTTCAAACATATGCCCTGCGTTGTTGGCGTCCGAAATCGTGGCCTCCAGCCGATACAGGTTGGGTTGATCGAAGTGCCACAATTTCGCTTTAGGAAGAACGGCCCGAAGGCTCGCAATCCGGGTCGCTTGTGAATCGGCCGTAACTCTCGCCGCGTCTGGCAGATCCAGAACGACGTCTCCTGCTGAATCGTCGATCACGCGCAGCGAAACCTCGCCGCTCCAGGGCCGTACTCCAACATTGCGGATGTACGCGGCGATCTCCAAAGTCGCCTCGCCAGAACCAAGCTCGGGCAGTGCGTCAACATCGACGCGCTCGAGGAACACTTGGGGCGTAACCAGAAGCCTCGCGGGGCGGTAGATGCCTCCGTCGTGTGCCCAATCGCTCGACCGGCCGCGGGGCAGCATATGTTCGTCAAATGCATTGTCAACGCGCACCGCGATCGTGTTCTTGTCCTCGTCGAGCAACTTGCCCGTATCGAGCGTAAATGCCGTATAGCCTTTGCGCAAATGCTCTCCCACCGCGACGCCGTTCACCCATACTTTGGCCGAGTGAAATATTGCTTCAAACTCGAGGCGGATAGCGGAATCGTGCGGCGCAAGCGGCCTGTCGAACGTTCGACGGTACCACGCGACGCCGCGATATTCAGTGAGCGGAGCCTCAACTTGCCAGGTATGCGGGACTTCGACCGATCGCCAGTCGGCAGGCGCGGTCTTCGAAGCGTACCAATTTTCCTTTTCGCCGACATCGTCCGGATCGGTGCGAAACAGCCACTGACCGTCGAGGCTGAACTGCCGCGTTATCCGCGTCTCCGCCTCTGGGTGTTGCAAGTTCGGCGCCGGCGAGGAAAGCCCGCTGAAAGCGAGGGCTTGCTTTAGGAGAAGACGGCGAGAGGGCATGGGAGGAGCGACCTGCCGTTGACGTACACGACGAGTACACTATAGCAGGCTTCATTTCGGTGCAGCAAAGAGGCCTTAGAGAAGGCGCGCGGCGGTATGTGAACGTTAACGAGACTGGTGACAGATCATATATCAACGACAGTCGAGAGACGGCCTCTTGGCGCCAACCCTGTATTGGAATAAGCTCCGGCTAGCCGTGCAAGCCGCCCCTTCCCTGTTGTTAACAAGTCAAGATGTCCGGTTTTATTCACACATGATTTGTCCGCTTTTCCTTCCTTGCGCCTGCGGCTGTCGGGGCGGTGTGAAAGTGGGAATCCTGTTTTTGGATTTCCACTTTTGCACGGCCCAAAGTAAGAATCTTCTTTTGCTTTCCTGAGGGTGAGAGGGAATCCGTCGGCGCGGTGGAAAAGTGGGAAACTCGCGTTTTTGGCGAGATTCCCAAGGAACTGTGGGAGCGGTGGAAAACATGGTTCCGACTTTTCCACGGCGCTCACCTTTATTCAGGACCTTGCCTTGACATCTAGGGTCCAGTGGCGCTATGCTTTTCTTTACCTCGACAACTAGGGTAACGTTGGATGGCAAAAAATGACCTGCAGGGCGCGCTCGATCTCCTGATCCTCAAGACTCTGTCGCAGCTTGGTTCCATGCACGGGTACGGCATCATGATGCACATCCGGCGCGTTACCGACGAGCTGCTTATTGTGGAAGAGGGATCGCTCTATCCCGCATTGCACCGCATGGAGCAGAACGGCTGGATGCGCGCCAGTTGGGCCGTTACGGAGTACGGGCGCAAAGCCAAGTGGTACGCCCTCACGCGCGCGGGCCGGGATCAACTGGCCAGCCGCGAAAAGAACTGGGCGCAAGTGGTCAAAGGTGTCGATGCGGTGCTGCGTTTTGCCTGAGGTGAATGATGGCACTCTTGCGAAGAATTGTATCGTTGGGACGGCGATCGCGGCTGGAGCACGAGATTGACGCGGAGCTCAAGGAACACATGGCCATGTGCATCGACGACAACATGGCGCGCGGCATGAGCCGCGAAGATGCAGAGCGCGATGCGCGCAGACGCTTCGGCAGTCCCGCCGCCATGCGCGAGAAGGTCACGCAAGAGGACGCTGCGCTCGGGTTGGAAAGCCTCTGGCACGATGTGCGCGGGGCCTTGCGCGTCTTCCTCAGAAGTCCAGGCTTTTCCCTCGTCGTCGTCACCACGCTCGCGCTCGGCATCGGCGCTAACACCGCCATCTTCGAGATCCTGAACGCCGTGAGACTGCGCACCCTGCCCATCGCCAAACCTAATGAGTTGGTGGAATTGCGCATCGCCGACGGTAATCCGACTGGCCTCGGTGCCTCCCTTAGTACATTCAGTGACTTCACCATCCCCATGTGGCAGGAGGTTAGAGAGCATCACGACCCGTTCTCCGGCATCATTGCCTGGAGTACAAACAACAACGTTCACGTGGGACCCCCAGGTCAGTCCCACGTGGTGCATGGTCTCGAGGTCAGCGGAGAGTTCTTCAACGTGCTTGGGGTTACACCGGTTCAGGGACGTCTGATTGGGCCGCGGGATGAAGCTGAGTGCCAGACCTCAGGCGTCGTGGCCAGCTACTCATTCTGGAAGTCGCAAATGGGCGGCGAGCCGATCACCCCGAATACCACCATAATTGGCGAAGGACAATCGGTGCGGGTTATCGGTGTAACATTGCCATCCTTCTTCGGAATGGTCGTCGGCGACCGCTTCGATGTTGCTTATCCTACCTGCAGGGCTCCCAATACGTCTGCCGACACGATGATCTACACCGTGATGGGACGGCTGAAACCTGGCTGGACCCTGAAGCAGGCAACGGAGTATTTTGACGCGCTGAGTCCCGGGCTGTTTCAAAAGACTGCGCCGATGGGTTACAGCGCCGAGGCTCTCAAGACCTGGAAAGCCTTTCGCCTGGCCGCATATCCAGCCGGCGCCGGAGTCAGCTATCTGCGCAATCAATACAACTCTTCGCTGGAGATTCTGCTGGCGATTACCGGGCTCGTGCTGCTGATTGCCTGTGCCAATCTCGCCAACCTGATGCTGGCACGCGCCAGCGCAAAGAGCCGCGAGGTCGCCATTCGCATAGCGCTGGGTGCTTCCCGGGGCCGCCTGCTGCGTCAGATTCTGCTGGAGAGCGCGCTGCTCGCGGCCTGCGGCGCGAGTCTCGGCGCGGCCTTCGCACAACCGCTCAGCCGGGCTCTGGTGAGGTCTCTGGATACCAGCCAGGACACCGTTCATCTCGCCATGGCAACTGATTGGCGCGTACTCCTGTTTGCCGCGGCAGCTGGTATCGCGACTTGTGTCATCTTTGCCACGGTTCCTGCTCTACGCAGCACGCGTGAAGATCCACTTACTTCGCTTAAGTCCGGCACACGCGGAGTGGTTGGTAATCGAGAGCGATTCTCTCTGCAGCGCTTCATGGTGATTTCCCAGATCACCGTGTCGATGGTTCTGCTTGTGGGGGCATTGCTCTTTGCGCGGAGCTACCGCAACTTACTGACTCTAAGCCCGGGATTCCGGGAGAGCATCACGATTGGCTATTTTGGTATCCCATTTGCGGTCAAGATGGAGAATCTTGCAGATTACAAAAAGCAATTGGTCGATGCGGTGCGCGCCATTCCAGGAGTAGAAAACGCCGCCGCGACCACGAACGTTCCTCTTAGCGGCGCAATCTGGCAACATGACGTCGAGGTTGGAGCTATCGCCGGGTCTAGCAAGTTTACCTACGTCAGCCCGACCTTTTTCGCCACCATGGGCATTCCACTGCTCGAGGGCCGCAACTTCACCGAATACGACACGAACAACGAGCCCTTGGTCGTGATCGTCAACCAGGCCTTTGTTCGGAAGTATGTCAGCGCGCCGTCGCCCCTCGGGGTTCAAGTCCACGTGCGTCCTGAACCGAACTATCCCGCGCGCACTTGTCAGATTGTCGCGGTGCTTCCGGATACGAAATATGCCGATCTGCGCGAGGACCCGCCGCCGCAGGCGTTTGCGCCCATTGCTCAGCTTCCGGTCATGGCGCAGGATCATGCATTGGCGATATTGATCACTTCACGCGCTCCTGTAGCCGCGCAGTCGGCCGTGCGGTACCTCCTGGACCCTGAGCATCCCGGTATGGAAATGGGGTTTTCCGATTTTCAGCAGGGCATCCTCGACCACCTGGTGGGTGATCGCATGATGGCCAGACTGGCGGGGTTCTTTGGCGTTCTCGCAGCTCTGCTGGTCGTTGTCGGACTGCACGGAGTTCTCTCGTACTTCCTTGCCCAGCGTCGCTGTGAGATTGGCATTCGTATGGCGCTCGGAGCCAGCCGCGGCCGCGTCGTCGCGGCGATGCTAGGCAATGCCTGCCTCATGCTGGGGATCGGCCTGATGGCAGGAACGGCATTGGCGCTGCTCGCTGGCCGCGGAGCCAGCACGTTGCTCTTCGGTCTGAAATCGTGGGACCCAGTGACTCTTGCTGGCGCTGCTGCGCTGCTGGCACTGGTTACCGTCGTTGCAAGTGTCGTTCCGTCGCTGCGCGCAGCAAACGTGAATCCGATCGATTCTCTCCGTGCGGAGTAGGCGTGGGCAATTATTACAAACGCCGAAGCTAGAGCCTGCTCCACCACTCAAGGGGAACAAAGCCGCCGCTAAAGCCATCACTGACTGGCATTACTAGGCGGCCCAAGGCTACAATTTGTCAATTTCTCAGCCGACGCCGGATTCGAAGTCTGGTTACACAAGCCTGCCGTAAGCTCACGATTCTTCCCAGCGTGCTGCCGGTCAGGGCCGCGCAAAACCAACCCAACGACCCTCAATCGCAGGCCGAGGCACAGAAAGAAGTGGAAGCTGCCGTGAAGTTCGACGGCGACAGTCCCAGGACAGAATGTGTCTTAGGGCGGATTGCCTTGCGCCGCTCCAATCTGGATGAGGCATACGCGCATTACAGTCGCGCCTTTGCGCTCGATCCCGGAAACGCGGAAGCCCAAATCGGCCTTGGCCGCATTCTGGCAATCAGTGAGAAGCCCCAGGAGGCTGCGAAATACTTGCGCATGGCCGTTCAATCGGATCCGCTCAACGAACGAGCCCATTACTGGCTGGCATCGGTTTCGAAGAAACTTCAGCTAAGAGACGAATCTGAAAAAGAATTTCAGCTGTTTCAGGAAATTTTAAGGATGCCAAGGACCGTCTAAGAGAGCTGTACCGGCAAATGAAGATAAATCGCCCAAGCGAGAACAGTGAGCTCCTCGAAACGGAGCCCGGAAAACCGCAGGCCCAATAATCGGCTCGAAACGTCACACGCACACAGGTAGATTTCAAGCCGTTAACGACTTCATGTCCCGTGACAGCCGGCTACGCGACGATTCCCTCACCTTCAACGTCGCGGGTAGCCGTATCTGGATCAGGTGGCGAGGCTTCGACGCCTCCCTGATCCGCTGAATCAGGATCTCCGAGGCGCGGGACCCGATTTCGAATGCGGGCTGCACTACTGTCGTGATTGCTGGCGTGAACAACTCCTCCGTTGTCAGCTCGTCGAATGTCACAAACGCCACGTCGCCCGGTGTTGACAGCCCACAATCGCGAAGAGCTCGCAGAACCCCAAGCCCGGTTTGTCCATTTGTTGAAAATATTGCGTCGGGCGGCGATTGCGCGCGGCATAACTGGTCCCGGCAGACCGCCGCTACGTGTTCCGGACGAAGATTTGAACGCCAGATCAAACTCTCATCCAGGCTCAGACCGCCGCGTCGCAGCGCACGCCTGTAGCCTAACAGTCGGCGGCGCTCGTTTTTGAGGGTAAGAGGTCCCGTGATCACCGCTATACGCTTGCAGCCCGCCGAAATCAGATGGTCCACGCCCAATTCCGCTGCCTTCGCATCCTCCACGGAAACTGAATCCACCGGCAATTTGTCAGGTATGCGATCTAAACACACTACAGGGATGCCCGCATCCAGCATTTTTGCGATCTGAGCTACGGGAGTCGCGCCGGAAGCGATCACCAGCAGCATACCTTCTACCCTTTGTGAACGCAGAAGCGAGAGCAGTTCTTTCTGCCGTTCCGTGTTGTCATCGGAGTTCACGGCCACCAGCGAATAGCCTTGTGCTCGTGCCGCCGTTTCCGCGCCGCGGATTATTTGCGGGAAGAAAGGGATGGTCATGTCGGGCACGATGATCCCGAGAGTGCGCGTCCTGCTCGTCTTCAAGCTGCGGGCGACATGATTGGGATGGTAATCAAGCTCCCGCACCGCCGCTTCTACCTTGGCACGCAGAGATTCACTCACCGGTACCGCCCGCGTGATCACGTGCGATACCGTTCCCACGGATACCCCCGCCAGCTCCGCTACTCTTTTGATGGTCGCCATGGAATTAAACCATTATGCGCCCTGAGCTTAAAGCGAGATGTTCGCCTTATTTAAAAGTTTTTGATCCGGATGTTGCGCGTTTCCATCTTCATGGCGGCGTTCGGCAGCCGGTGCAATTGGATGCCGATTTCACCCTGCATTTTTCGACCTTTCGGGTCATCGTCGATTAGCTCGCTCATCAGGCGGCCATTGAAAAATTGGATCAGGATGTTGTCGCGCGCAATGATGTCCACGCTGTTCCAATCGTCGTTCTTGATTAAGCTCTTCAGTTGCTGGTTATCGCCTACCGAACCGACCATGGCCGGCTTCTTACCCTCTCCAATATAGGCAAGCTGCCCCCGAAGTGCGACGAATCCTCGCGCCCGTTCCTCGTAAATCTGGCCGGTAAACATCTGTTTCAAATCTATATCCGCCTGGTAGCCTTGCATCACCCATCTGGCGACATCGGGCCGCTCGATGCTCCGGTATTGAATGCCACTGTTACCATCATTGATTCCTGTCATCCGGTACTCTAACCGCAGCTCGAAATTCGCCGGCTGCCCCCCTTTCCAAATACAAAATGTATTCTGCTTCGGCTGATGATTCATCTTTGTTTCGCCCACTATGACGCCGTCATCCACGCGCCAGAATTCGGGGTCGCAGTCCCACCCATTCAACGACTTACCGTCAAAAATCGGGGTGAACCCCGTCTCCTCCATCGGAGGAACCAGCTTCGATAAATCGGGAAAACCGTGGTGACCTGCTTTCTGGCTACTCTGAGCCGGGCCTTGTTGCCCCAGAACTGCAATCGTCAACAGGGCTATCGAACCGGTTCCGAGTGCAAGCCATCGGAATCCGCTGCGTCGAGCATAGTTTGCTGGCATGGGCTTCCCTCCACGCGCCGCCATTGAAGTCATGAAACTCCCAAAGCAGCCAGCGCCCTTGAAACGTATCAAATTTCGTGGCTTGTTATCAAGCCTCGTTACGCGACGTCTCCTGACTTGTTAATCCCCAGTACTTTAGTCGTGAGCGATAGGTGTTAACAAACATCTGTACGGCAGTACTTTACATTACGAACATTGTATGCGATAAGACAATCAGGTACAGAAAGGACTGTACTCAGTCTCTCGCTTCAGCTCCTCGAAGGGGCTGCCCAGGTTGGTCCATGAACGCTCGAGGTACTGGATCGCTCTCTACATACGTACCCACTCTGGACGGCTGGCGGGCCGTCTCGGTCCTTGGAGTAATCTACTTTCACTCACTTCAGAATGGGCTGCAACGAGGCACCGTCTGGTCATTTCTCGCGGCTCGTGGCGATGCCGGCGTCGAGTGTTTCTTCGCGATCAGCGGCTTCTTGATCTGTGGCAAGCTGCTCGCTGAGTTACGTCAGACGCAATCCATTTCGCTCAGGAATTTCTATTTAAGACGCTGTTTTCGAATCTTTCCCGCCGTGTGGGTCTACCTGGCGGTCCTGGCCCTGTTAACTTCGCTGGGCTGGATCGCAAGCCACGGATGGGAGTTTGCCAGCACGCTCCTCTTTGTCCGGAATTATTTTCCGCTCTATCACAACGGCGTGTTTGGGACGTACACGGCGCAATTTTGGTCTCTCGGCCTGGAAGAACACTTTTACCTCCTCTGGCCGGTAACCATGCTGATGCTGGGGCCCAAAATCAGCCGCATCGGTTGGGCCGCGCTGATTTCCGCGCTTTGTGTATTTGCCTGGAGGCTGATCGATGAATCGCACGGATGGTTAATTCCTTTTGGCACAGATGTAAGCGTAAAGACCGACACCCACATCGACGCCCTGATGTGGGGATGCTTGGCCGCAATCGCCTATCCTTCCATCAGCGCACGCCTGAAAACATTGCCGTTTGCGCGCAATCTATGGGTCCCGGTTTCGCTCCTGTTGGTGCTCGGGCTCTTCGTGCACAATATCCCTGCATTCGAGCAGATAAAGCCGCTTATAAAGGCCATTCTGTTTCCCGCAATGATCCTGTCCACGGTTATTTTTCCAGAATCGCTTCTGGGCCGGTTCCTGGAACTGCCATTGCTCAGGTGGATTGGAAGGCTTTCCTACAGCATCTACATTTGGCAGCAGCTCGCCGAGTTCCGGACTCAATCGCCGGAGTCGCCGCTGCGAATCCTGCAAATCTTCCCTTACAACCTCGGTGTGATTTTCCTGTTGGCCGCCTGCAGCTATTACTTTGTTGAGCGTCCAATGACCCGGTTGGGCCACCGCCTCACTCGCCCCAAGAGTCGTACAGAGGTTCGCGGCGTTAATCCTCAGTCCGAGGTTCCCCGCATGCCTGCAGCACTCGCAAGCTCTCCTTCGCGGAGCGTTTCGGCCCAAGCCGACCATCTTGTGGGTTAACGGGCCTGCGCGAATGTTACTTCCGGCTCGCCCGGATCACTTCGGAGTGACTCTTCATCCTGGCCAGCAGGTCGGCGGCTTTCGGTAAGGCCTCAATTGCTTTCTGAACTTCCGGGTCTTCAGATACCTGCAGTTCCTTCGATTGATCCAGGCTGAATGCGGTGATGTACATCTCTTGCTGAAGGCGATTCCGCAGCCATTCATGATTCGCTGTCCAATCGGCCTCGGTGAATTGAACTCCCTGCTTCATTAGGTAGTCGTGGAAGTTGTTCATTACCTCTTCGCTCGGAGCCCAACCTTTCGGCAGCTTCGCTTCTTTCCCGCCAAAGTACTGAGCCGTGAAGCTGAAAAACGCGTTCTTCCGCAAAACCGCGATCTCGAACACATTTGATTTCGGCGCGTCGTAATGTTCGTCCGGCGTGATACCTCCGCCGCCATATACCACCCGTCCCAAGTCCGTCTGCTTCACATCGGCCGAGTCTTTATTGCCGGTGTGGCGGCCATAGTAGTAATCCAGAAACGACATCTTGGAATAATCGCGCTGGATCAAGCGTCCGCTCGGAGTGTAGTAATGCTGGGTTGTGAGCAACAGCCCGGTATTGTTGCTCAGCGGAAATTCCGACTGGACGAGTCCCTTGCCAAATGTTGTATCGCCCAATATCCACCCGCGATCGTGGTCTTGCAGCGCACCGCTCACGATCTCGGCGGCCGATGCCGTGTAACGATCTACCAGCACGACGATCGGGTAATTCAGTCCATACTGGCTGCCGTGGGCCATATAAGGCTTCTCACTGAAAGCCCGGCCCTTATGCGAAACTACCACCTGCCCACGCTGTAACCAGCGGCCTCCGACCGCAACGGCTTCCGGCAGCAAACCGCCTGGATCGCCTCGCAAGTCGAGAATCAATCCATGGATATTCTGTTCGCCAAGCTTCTTCAAGTCCGCGTCGAGCTCTTCGCTCGTTGTCTCGGTGAACTGCGTGAGATCAATGTAGGCAATCGACGGCTTCACCCAGAACGCCGCGTCGATGCTGTAGCGCTTCACTTCATCCCGCACCACATTGAAGGTAATCGGCTTGTCGACGCCTTCACGCTGGACCACAATCTGTACTTTCGTTCCTCGCGGCCCTTTTAGAAGATCTGCTACCTCGGCCGTGGTCAGATTTTCGACGCGCTTGTCATTCACGGCGACGATAATATCGCCGGGCCGAAGCCCTGCCCTATATGCCGGCGAACCGCCAAATGGAGCCACAACCATCGTGCGGCCAGTTTTCGGCTGCGCGCCAATCTCCATGCCAACGCCAAAATACCGGCCCTTCTGCTCTTCTCCAAGACCCGCGAATTGCTTCGAATCCAAGAAGTTGGAATGCGGGTCAAGCGTCCGCAGCATTCCCGGAATGGCGCCCTTATAAATGCCGTTATCCGGGGTCACTTTGTCGGCGGAATTGTCCTCCACCAGGTCGTAAACCTTTGAGAACTGGCTCAGACTGGCGTTGACTTCTTCATCCGAGCTGCCGCCCGGCGCCG
>JBAUZG010000007.1:0-6284 GCA_049585195.1 Bryobacteraceae bacterium
AAGTGCTCCTCGCCTATTTTGAAGCCGGCAAGATGTGCGATTACATTGCCGAGCGTTGGGGCGACGATACGCTGCTCGGGATGGTCCGCTCATTCGGCGACCGGAAGACAAGCGAACAGGCGATTCAGGACAACCTGCACGAAACACCCGCCCAGTTCGATAAGGACTTTTCGGCCTGGTTGGACAAACAGACGCGGAATACCGTGCAGCATTTCGACGACTGGAAAAAACAGATGCAAACGGCTCATAACGATCTCGAGGCCGGCAAGAAAGAGGAAGCAATTCAAACGGGCGAGTCCGCGAGCACTATCTATCGCGATTTCGTGGGAGGCGGCAACGTCTACGAGCTTCTCGCCAAAGCCTACCTCGCGAAGGGCGATAATGGCGCGGCGATCGCCCATCTCGAGCTCTATCGCGACCGTGGAGGCCGCGACCCCAGTATCTTGAAACAGCTTGCGTGGCTCGAAGAAAAAGAAGGCCAGCCGCAAAAAGCGATCGATACCTATGAGCGCATTCTCGACGTCTATCTGGAAGACGAGGAAGTTCACCGCAAGCTCGGAGCTCTTGAATTGAATAACGGCAACGCGAAAGTAGCTGTTCGTGAATTTCAAGCCGCACTGACCCTGAAGCCAGCAGACCCGGCCCAGGCACACTATGATTTAGCTAAGGCTCTGTACGCCGCCCAGCGTACAGGAGACGCGCGCGAAGAAGTTCTGTTGTCACTCGAGGCAGCCCCCGGATTCAAGCCTGCCCAGCAGCTGCTGCTCAAACTGGCTCAATAATCATGTCCACTCTCACCACCGCCTTCACCGATTCGGCAGAGCTCAGGACTCTTGTCAAAAGTTTCCAGGAAACGCACACCGCCATCGCGCGGGAAGTGCGAAAAGTTATCGTCGGGCAAGACGAGGTCATCGAAAGCCTTCTCATCTCGCTATTTGTCGGCGGCCACTGCCTGATTACCGGCTTGCCCGGGACAGCAAAGACATTGCTCGTCCGAACTATCGCTCAAACTCTCGGCCTGAAATTCAAGCGCATCCAGTTCACGCCCGACCTGATGCCGTCTGACATTACTGGCACCGACATTATTGAAGAAGATCCCACGACAGGACACCGGACGTGGACGTTTGTCGCCGGTCCGATCTTCTCGAATGTGCTGCTCGCGGACGAGATCAACCGGACGCCGCCCAAAACGCAATCGGCGCTGCTCGAAGCCATGCAGGAGCTCTCGTGCACGGTGCGCGGCCATCAATATCGTATCGATCCTCCTTTCTTCGTGCTTGCGACGCAGAACCCAATCGAGCTTGAAGGCACCTACCCGCTTCCTGAAGCGCAGCTCGACCGATTCCTGTTCAATACGGTTCTCGATTATCTCCCCGCCGAAGACGAATTGCGAGTGCTCGATCTCACCACGACTACCGAACAGCCACAGGCGGATGTTGTCACCAACGGGGGCGACATCATTCAATTCCAGCGGTTAGTCCGCATGACGCCTATCGCGGAATCGGTGGCCCGTTACGCCGTCGAGCTCGTCCGCGCTACCCGTCCCCTATCAAATGGCGACGCGCCCGATTTTGTCAAGAAGTATGTGAACTTCGGAGCTAGCGTACGCGCCGCCCAATTTCTTGTTCTTGCGGGGAAGGCGCGCGCTCTCATGCACGGCCGCTATCATGTGGCATACGAAGACGTACGCGCTCTGGCCATCCCCATCATGCGCCACCGTATTCTGACCAATTTTCATGCCGAATCGGAGCGCATCGATTCGGCCGAAATTCTGCGCCGGCTGCTCGAATGGAAGCCGGCGCCGCGCTCGTGAGAAAACACGAGATGCTCCGGCTCTTTGAGAACTGTTACGTTTATGCCTGCTGTTGCTGAAAACCGCTATCTCGATCCCCAGGTTCTCGCCGGAATCTCGAGCCTGGATCTAGTCGCGAAAACGGTGGTCGACGGATTCATCGCCGGGCTTCACCGCTCGCCCGATTTTGGTTTCAGCCAGGAGTTCGCCGAGTACCGCGCTTATACGCCCGGCGACGATCTGCGGCATGTTGATTGGAACGTCTTTGCTCGCACCGAGCGCGCCTACCTGAAGCGCTATCGCGGCGAGACCAATACCGAAGTAATTGTTCTGCTCGACACCAGCGCGAGCATGGCTTTCGGCTCGAGCCCGGTTCGCAAGATCGATTACGCAAAGTTCCTCGCCGCTTCTATCGTGTACCTGGCGAATTTGCAGCGCGATGGAATCGGCATCATCACATTTCACGATGAAGTTTCGAACTATGTCCCTCCATCCGGCCGGCAGGGCCAGCTTATGCGCCTGCTTCACGCGATCGACCGGGCCACTCTGGGCGAACGCACCAATTTCGCCGCGCCCTTTTTTCAATTGCAGCAGCTTGTGAGGCGCCGCGGCATCACGGTGCTCATCTCCGACTTTTTCGAACAGCCCGACACCATTCTCGATACGCTCGCGCCCCTGCGTGCGCGGGGCCAGGAGCTGATTCTTCTCCATGTGCTCGACCGCCAGGAACTCGAGCCGAAATTCGGCGCGAGCGTCATGCTGATCGACATGGAAACCGGCGATACGCTCGAGACCACGCCCGATTATGCCCGGTCCGAGTACGGGACCAAAATCGCCCGTCACATCAAAGACTTGAAAATGAAATCGGAAGGGGTCGGCGTCGATTATTTCTTGCTTTCAACGGACCGTCCGCTGGACGAGGCTCTGCGCGAGTATTTTCACATCCGGCATCGGAGGAATTGAGTGGGTTTTCTGGCTCCATGGTTCTTAGCGGGCGCGGCAGCGGTGGCTCTGCCCATCTGGCTGCATTTTCTGCGCCGCAACCGGACCAATCCCCAGCCGTTCAGCTCGCTCATGTTCTTCGAGCGCCGCACGGAAACCTCCGTGCAGCCGAGGCGTCTGCGTTACTTAGCGTTGCTGGCACTTCGAATGGCGCTGCTGATTCTGCTCGCGCTCGCGTTCGCTAATCCGTTTATCAACCGCACATCGGTGCATGCCAGCGGCAAGCAGCTTGCCGTCATAGTTATCGACCGATCGTTCAGCATGCGCGATTCCGATCACATGGAACGCGCCCGCGCCGCGGCGCTGAACGTGCTGAGCGGTTTGCCGAGCGGAACTTTTGTGGAAGTCGCCGCCCTTGATTCCCACTTGGAAGGCCTTACCCAGCCCGATGTTGCGCGTGAAGCGGCCAAATCGGCGATTGCTTCCGTTCAGCCTACAGATCTCGCAAGTTCCTATGCCGAGTTTGTGCGGGCGCTTCGCGCCATTCAGCAAAACACCGGCATGGTGTTGAACGTTCACCTGGTCAGCGATATGCAGCAGACCTCGATGCCCGGCGCATTCGCCGATCTTCAGCTCGGGCCCCACACCTCGCTCGCGTTTCATTCGATCGGCGCGAAGCAGAATCCGAATTGGGCCGTCGAGACTGTAACCGGCACTGCCCATGTCTACGAAGAAAAACATACCCGGCTTTCGGCCACCATTGCAGGCTTTCAGACGGACGCGGCTACGAAGAAAGCGAGCCTGTGGTTGGATGGCAAACTGCTCGCAGCAAAAGACGTCGCCGTGCCCGCGAGCGGCCGGGCACAGGTGGAATTTGTGTCGTTCCCGGTCAGCTATGGGGCGCATCGGGCTGAGATCCGCATTGAACCGCACGACACACTGCCTGCCGACGACACATTCGGTTTCCCGATCGAGCGGTCCGATAAGCGCACCGTTCTCTTCTTGAGCAACGGCCATCCGGGCGATAGCTTTTACTTCAAAGCAGCTATGGAATCGGCCGAAAATACAGGGCTGAATGTCCAGGCCGAAAACATCCAGCAAGGCGCCGGTGAGGATTTTTCGCGTTATGCGTTTACTGTTCTTTCCGATTGCGGAAAACTCGATGAACCGCTTGAGCGGAGGTTAGATAGCTACGTCCGCCACGGCGGATCGCTGTTGGTCTTGCTGGGTCCTGAGAGCGCGCGCTCGGGCAGAGAGCCTCTTACCGGCATTCGTCTTAGCGCCGACACCGAAACGCAGGGCGCGGCGTTTGTCGATAACGGTTATCCGGCCCTGGCCGATTTGGGGCAGCTTCAAAACGTTCAGTTTTTCGTTGCGGCAAGAATGAGCGTGCCGCCGGGCACGCGCGTCGTCGCTAAGCTGGCCGACGGTTCTCCGCTTCTGGTGGAACAAAACTTGGGCGAAGGACGCGTGGTCACGTTCGCCTCTACCCTTGATAACGTTAACAGTGACTTTCCACTTCACAAATCGTTTTTGCCGTTCGTCGCGCAGGTAGGTCGGTATCTCGCAGTTGCAGACGACGCCGCGTCGAGCGTCATCGCGGGCGCGCCGGTCGAGTTGCGGCGCTCGCGGCAAAGCAGCGCTGCTGCCGATGTGACCGGTCCGGACGGCAAGCACGAATTATCGCTGCATGAAGCCGCTGCGGCTCTCGATTTTGTGCCTCAAACAGAGGGCTTCTATGAGATTCACCGGGCCAATGGTCAGCGTTCGCTCATTGCCGTTCACGCCGATCGCAAAGAATCGGATCTTACTCCGGTCGCGAGCGAAACGCTCGGACTATGGTGTAACACAGGAAACACGCAAACGCCTGCCGCCGGGGGCGGGGAAGAGCGCCAAGTCCACCAGCAGCCATTCTGGCGTTTTTTCCTTATCCTTTTAATAGGCGCCGGAGTTGTGGAGTCTATTTTCGGCAGCCAGTATTTGAGAGAAGAAAGGGGTCGGCATGACAGCGCTCGAACAACTGAACGCGTACTTGCGAAAACTTGAGCTGCGCATGAGGCTGCTTGCGGCCTCGCGTGGAGCGGCGATTATTGGCTGCTCGGCGGTGCTGCTAACGGCCATTCTGGCCTGGCTCTGTAACCGGTTCGCATTCGCCGATCGCGTTGTGCTCCCCCTGCGGATCGTGCTGTACCTGTCGGTTGCGGCCGCCATCGTGTTTGGCCTGGTGATGCCGCTGCTGCGGTTGAATCGCCGGTGGATTGCGCATCACGCGGAAGAGCGCCTGCGAGGATTCGATCAGCGCTTGCTTACGATCACGGAGGGTTCCGATCCAAAGAATCCTTTCACCGAGCTGCTCGCCGAAGATTCGCTTAAAATCGCGCGGGAGCACGAGCCGTCCGAGCTTGCTCCACGCGCAACTCTCATCGGTCTTCTCGCATCCGCCAGCGTGGCGCTGGGGATTTTGCTATGGCTTGTGATGGCCGCTCCCGGCTATTGGGGCTATGGCGCTTCGCTGTTGTGGGCGGGAACTCCGCGTGCGACTGGTCCTCTGTACGATATCGTTGTTCATCCGGGTAACCGGACCATTCGCCGCAAATCGGACCAGCTTGTCACGGCCGATTTGATTGGATTCGCAGCGGATAAGGTGACGCTCTACGCCCGATACAAGAGCGGAGTCGAATGGGAGCACGTCTCGATGCAGCCGCAACGCGACGGCAATGGCTACGAGTTTCTCTTCGCTGGTCTCTCCGATCCTGTCGATTATTACATTTCGGCGGGACAGGTGCGGTCGAAAAACTACAGAATCGATGTGAAAGACCTGGCCAGCGTTAAGCGGCTCCGGGTCACCGTTCATTACCCCGCTTACCTTGATTTGAAAGATCAGGTTACCGATCCCGGCGGCGATGTCCGGGCAGTTGAAGGCAGCCAAGCGGAGATCTCCGTACTAACCGACCGGCCTCTCGATCGCGGCGTTCTTGTCATGGAAGACGGGCACAAGCTCGAACTCAACCGGACCGAAGGCAACTGGCTCACGACGAAATTTCCTGTTGCCAAAGATGGTTCGTATCACGTGGCGGCGCTTGACGAAGGCGATGCGATTCGCTTAACGGACGATTACTTCATCGAGGCGAAAAAGGACGCCGCGCCATCCGTCAGGATTGTCAATCCCGCTCGTGATCCCCACGTCAGCCCGATTGAGGAGTTGCCTATTTCGGTCGAAGCTTCGGATGATTTTGGCCTGAAAAATGTCGAGCTTCACTATTCAGTGAATGGCGGTCCCGACAAGACCGTTCCACTCGCGAAGGAAAAGGGAGAGAAACAGGCCGAGAGCAAGACCACGCTTTCTTTTGAAGATTTCAAGGTTGTTCCCGGCGATCTGGTCAGCTTTTACGCGACCGCATCGGACGCGAAGAGCACATCGCGAACAGACATGTTCTTCGCGCTGGCCGAGCCATTCGATCTGCGCTTCCAGCAGTCGCAGCAATCGGCCGGCGGGGGCGGCGGCATGGGAAATGAAAGCAGCGACATTTCGCAACGCCAGAAAGAGATT
>JBAUZG010000008.1:0-3172 GCA_049585195.1 Bryobacteraceae bacterium
TATGCGGTATTAGCCCCGGTTTCCCAGGGTTATTCCCCACTAGAGTGTGGATGACCCACGTGTTACTCACCCGTGCGCCACTGTACTCAGGGATTGCTCCCCTTTCTCGTGCGACTTGCATGTGTTAAGCGCGCCGCCAGCGTTGATTCTGAGCCGGGATCAAACTCTCGTTTGATCGTTTAGACTTTCGCCTCCCCTTTACAGGCAGGCGTTTCGCTCCGGTTTTAACTCAAAAAGTCTGACGAATTACTTACTTCTTCTGTGATCCAGGCTTCGCACAACGGCCGAAACCGCCTGTGCTACGCCCAGACCCTCTTCGCGTCCAACCAGATTGTCAATGATCTGCGCAAAAGTCTCGCGATCCGAAAAGAAAAGCGAAACTGAAGCCGGCCTCGAAAAGCCAATTGAGCCGTGCCCCGGCCGCTTACGCTTCCGGTCCAAACACGGACTCAAAACCTATTAAGATCTGCTCTGAGTGGTTACTACCGACAGCCAAACGCCCTATACTGCCCTGGTTCGGTGTCTCTGGAAGCCTTCAGCGCCCTCGGCTCAGCGTCCCTTTTGGAACCTGCTGCGCACTTTGGCTGACCAGCTCTACTTTCTTGCCACCGGCGCCTCTTCAGCGCCCATGAGTCAGATTATCAAAACGCCTCGCTCCGAGCAAGCCCAATCTTCAAAAAATCCCTTCCGCTCCAAGCGACCGCCGGTCTGGTCTGCCGACATTCCAACGGCTTTGACAGAATAACACCGCCTCCCGTCGCCTGCAAGAGCTTTTCCACATGTTTGTCTCACAAATCCGCGATTAAATCCTGAATGCTCGATGATTTCTTAGAAATTTAGCCCTCAGCTGGCTAAAGGAAGGCGCATTGCTGATCTCGATCGGAGGCTTCGGGCCTACGCGGCGAGAATTGGACGACGATTGTATGAAGGGTCTCATGGTAGTCGAGTCGCGCGCCGCAATCGTCCGTGCGGGAAGTTTTTGCCGTGACCGACACTTACGAGCAATCGGACCGCTTACGGTCGTTTGATCTACTGGCTGAAGTGGTGTCTTCAGAGTCTCGACTGAAGCACAACGAAGTCACTTGCTCAACTTCTTAAAATATTCGGCAACCGCGTCTGAATAGGCTTCAGGCGTAGGCTCGGAAGCGGCCAGGCGGCTGGCGTCGGGCGGCATCTTAGCCTGTTTCTTCAGGTCGACCTCAAGGCGCTGGAGCGCGGGCAACACTTCCCGATTGAGGCGAGCCGCTAATTCACCCGGATCGGCGTTTTGCAGATCGTTCAGAAAACGATATGCATATTCGCTGTCGTAATAGGCGCGACCGCTACGGGGTCCAAGCTGCCGGCGGAGGCTCGCGATATTCTGCATCGCTTCGGCGATAGCGGGCCGCCCTCCCGGCATCATGCCGCCGCTGCGCGCCGTCGAGTTTCCAGGCTGTGAAGATTGCTGGCTAAGGTCGCGCCGTAATTGTTCAACCTGTTGAAGCGCGCGCTCGGTGTCGTCGCCCGGCTGCCCGTTTCCATTCGCAGGCTGCGTATTGCGGGCTAGCTGCTCGGCCTCCTGCATTTGGCGGTTAAACTGATCGAGCGTAAGCGTAGCGCCCTGCTCATTGACCCAGGTCTCCTTGGCGTAGCCTTGCCGGATCCAGTCTGCATTCTTCTTCATATGCGATGCAAGATCCTGCTGCTGGATGCCGGAGACCGCGTCGCGTAACTTCGAGGAGACCTGCGGTTGGCCCCCGGCCAGGCTTTGGGCCTGGTGTTGTACTGCGCGCTGAAGCCGGTCCAGTTGGTCGGCCATCTGCTGCCCTTCGTCCGCCAGCCGGTCGATTTGCCGATTGGTGCCGCTCGGCAACGAGCGCCGCGTCGGGTCGTAAGGGTCGCGGTTCCACCGGCCGCCGTATGCAAATCGGTCGTTCGCGGCATCCGAATCATTCCCTTCCCCATTCTGCGAGGAGGCGGCCTGTCGTAGCCGGTTTGAGAAATCCTTCTGATGCTCGAGCATGTCTTGCGCCTGCGCAGCCAAATTCGAGATCGAGTTGCCAGCCTGTTGACGCTGCATTTCGCGAAGCTGTTGCTCAGCCGCCTGCAAATCGGCCGCGGCACGCTGCTGCGCGCTGGCATCGTGCTGGCTGACAGCGTTGCGCATCTCTTCTTCCGCCCGCTGCAAAGCGTTGGCGGCCTGTTCGAGCTGTTGGTTAGACGGCCTCGCGCCGGCGGATTGAGCCGATTGCTGCGATCTCTGCTGCGAACTTCGCGACGATGATGAGGAAGAGGCGGAAGAGCTTTGCGAACCGCTCTGGGAGGAACTCTGTTGTCCACTTTGCGATTGCTGCTGGTTCTGTGAAAGCTGCTGCATCTGCCGCTGAAGTTGTTCGGCCTCGCGCCGCAGCATTTCCTGCTCCCAGCGGTCTTGCGACGATTGCTGCGGCTGACGCTGGGCGGCCAGCTCCTGCTGGCGGCGGGCCAGTTCCTTCAAACGTTCGAGCGCATCCTGTAGATCTTTCTGCTGCTGCGATTGCGAAGAAGCCGATTCACCGGTCTCGTACTGATTCTTTTCCGGGTCAAGCTCGAGATCGAACATGCGTTCCAGGTCGCGGCCGGCACTCCCGGCGCCGCCCATCGAACCGCCGCCGTTCATTCGGCCGTAGGCAACCTGGATATCCTTAAACAACGATTCGGCGCGGGTTAGCGCTTGTAACGCTCTTTGCTCGGGCGCAAGCGCATCGCGCCACTGTTCGCCTTTCAATTGGCCGACAGCGTTCCCCATTTCCGCCGAAGCGCGGTCCATCTGTTTTGAAAACTCGTCAAATTCGGCGTTGCTGCCGGAAAGCTCGCGCGAGCGCATGCGGTCGGCTAGCGTCTTGGCTTGCTCTCCGAGTTTTCCTTCAACATCCGAAAGAAAATGCGCTTCCTCCGTGGCGGCATTCTTCTCGGTCGCGCCATTCCTTAATTCATTCCAGGTAGCGGCGATAATCTCTTTCTGGCGTTGCGAAATGTCGCTGCTTTCATTTCCCATGCCGCCGCCCCCGCCGGCCGATTGCTGCGACTGCTGGAAGCGCAGATCGAATGGCTCGGCCAGCGCGAAGAACATGTCTGTACGCGACGTGCTCTTCGCATCCGATGCGGTCGCGTAAAAGCTGACCAGATCGCCGGGAACAACCTTGAAATCTTC
>JBAUZG010000009.1:0-4517 GCA_049585195.1 Bryobacteraceae bacterium
TGTGCCGCGTCGGCTCCAATCCTGCAGAGTCTTGGTTTCTTCCTGGGAGAGGCGGATAATCGCGGTGGGCTGGCGCATGCCCAAGTATGCGCCAGTACGCTAATTATTGCAAGTAGATACTAGATCATTCGCTCCAGCCGTGCGTAGCTTGCTTCCATTCCGGTTTCCATGCCGCTCGCAAGCATAGCCTCCCTCGCCTGAGCATCGGGAAGCGTCATTCGGATGGTCATCAACGTGCCCGTTCCATCCGCAGCAAATCTCGTTTCAACATGGTTGTCCGGCGTAGGATCCGGCAGGTGCATCCGCTCCACGTGAACAATCCGGCTGTAGGGCTCCAACTCGAGGTATTCACCGGTGAGATGGAATTGACCGCCTTTGCCATTCGTCCACTCGTAACGGATCTTCCCTCCCGGTCTGGCCTCATTGATGCAGACGGGCATGGTCCAACCCTCCGGCCCGAGTAACCATTTCTGAATTAGTTCCGGATCGGTGTGCGCGCGGTACACGGCCTGTGGAGGCGCAGCGAAATGCCTCGTCACAATCACGTGCGTATCGCCTTCGGTCTTCAGTGTCAAATTGCTCATCGAATTTTTCCTTTCTGGTGCTTTTCCATCTCGGCCAGAACCTTATCCAGCCGGTTGTAATTTTTCTCGAGCGTTTCCCGCAGCCTGGCAAGCCATTGATCCAGGGCTTCGAGACCCGCCTGGGCGAGACGGCGAGGCCGCTTGGCGCCGTCGACGCGACGGACAACGAGCCCCGCATCTTCGAGCACCTTCAGGTGTTGCGAAATGGCTGGCTGGCTCATTTGGAAGGGCTCGGCCAGTTCCATCACGGTCGCCTCTCCCTTGGCGAGGCGTGCAAGAATGGCCCGACGCGTGGGGTCCGCTAAGGCAGCGAAGCCGGCATCGAGGCAGGTGTTCATAAGGTCTATCTTATATAAGTGACTACTTATTATCAAGCGCCCGTTCAAATTACGGGCATCGACAAACCCGGGATCTTGGAGCAGGCTCTGCAGGCGGTTCGCACGTATCATCGAGTCACGGCGGGTTGCCTGCCTTGACATTCTACCTGAACGGCAATATCATCGCCTAGGATGTCTACCAAAGGAGAACACGAACGCAAGGGTCGACAACAGCTGCAAGTTGAAACGAACAGCTGGCACAAACTGGCGGGAGAGATTGCACTGATTCTCCTGCCAGCCGAACCGGAGAGCAAATTATGAAGCGGCGCAAACACATGATGGAAGGTTTCGACGAGGACATTCGCGACCATCTCGAAAGGGAGATCCAAGATAACATCGAGCGCGGAATGTCACCTGAGGAAGCGCAGTACGCGGCGTTGCGCAAGTTCGGCAACATTAGTCGGGTGAAAGAGGATACCCGGGACGTGTGGAGTGTAATCTGGCTCGAGCAGCTGCTCGAAGATGCTCGAATCGGTATTCGCATGTTATGGAAAAGCCCGGAGCTGAGCGTCGCCGCTGTGCTGGCGATCACTCTGGGCGTCGGAGTCAATGTTGGCATTTTCTCGGTGCTGAATGGTGTGGCACTACGTTTGCTCCCGATTCCTCGTGCCGAACAGATTGCAAGCGTAAGCCAAATCTTTCATGGGCGAACCTCTCGCAACACTCACGGCGAAACCAGCATGTTCTCGTATTCCGAATACATGGAGTATCGTGATCACAACCACGTCTTCACAGGGCTTGTCGCTTACGAGCCTTTTATCGAGGCAAGCCTTGCTGGCGCCGCTGTGCAACGGGTTTTGGGTGCCGCAGCCAGTTGCAACTATTTTGATGTTTTGGATGAGCATCCTGCCCATGGGCGCGCCTTCGTCGATTCCGACTGCGCCGCTCCAGGTGAAAGCGCCGCCGTAGTGGTCAGCGATGATTTGTGGCGAGGTAGGTTTGCGGCCGACCCGTCATTTTTGGGCAAGAGAATCATTCTGAATCGCAGGGCTTACACGGTGATTGGCATTGCGCGTCCTGGATTCGGGGGCACAGACCTAATTCCGAGTGCATTCTGGGTCCCTATCACTATGCAAAAAGCGCTGGAGCCCGGTCAGGATCGGTTGGCAGATGACAATATGAGCTGGCTGGCGTTGCTTGGCCGCATCAAGACTGGCATTTCCCTGGAGCAGATACGCACCGATCTCGGCGTGATCGCCGGACGTATCGATCACCTGCATCCCGGCCGCAGAACTTCGTTGGCGGTTCACATTGCAAGATTTTTGGGCAGACCGGAGGAGCGGGAGGTTTTGCTTCCGATCTCGTCGGTGATTCTCGTTGCTTTTGGGCTCATCCTGTTGCTGGCGTGCGCAAACGTGGCCAATCTACTACTCGCCCGCGTTTCCGTGCGTTATAGAGAAATCGCACTGCGACAAGCGATGGGCGCTAGCCGGTGGCGGTTGGTGCGTCAAATGCTGACAGAGAGTCTTATGCTTTCCCTCGTTGGAGGCGGCTTGGGATCGATGCTCGCGTTCTTATGCCTCCCGACTTTTATGCGATTTGTCATCTCTCATTTGCCTCGTCCGTTCCCGACGGTTGCAGTGAATGTTTCGCCAGATGTCCACGTAATCGGCTACGCGTTCGTATTGACCCTCATCACAGGCGTCGCATTTGGTCTGGCGCCGGCATTGCAGAACTCGCGGTTTGAGTTGAATGCTGCGTTGAAGGAAGGCGGCGCTTACTTCGACTTCGGTAACAGAAGACGACGATTGCTCCGAAACGCTTTGGTAGGTGCGCAGATCGCCTTCAGCATGGTTCTGCTGCTTGCCGCAGGATTGTTGTTACGTGGGCTTTACCATGCGCAGACCGTCGATCCCGGATTTGATACGAAGAATGTCGTGGCGATATTCCTGAACCTTAGAGAGCAGGGCTACGACGTAAACCGAGCAACGGCGTTTATGCGGCGCTTAAGGGAGCGCGCCACAGGTCTTCCTGGCGTAGTCGAAGTTGCGCAAGCGGAGTGCGCGCCGTTGAGTCACGATTTTAGCGCCGATTACTTCGCGGTTCCCGGCCGGCTCGAAAGATTTCCAATCGAATACAACCACGTTTCTCGGGAATATTTTTCTGTGATTGGCGTTCCCATCGTAGCGGGGCACGGTTTTAGCGGCGAAGGACGTACGGCGCCGGGCGTGATCGTCACGGAATCCACTGCCCAACGGCTCTGGCCCGGCGAAAATCCGCTCACGAGAACATTGCGTGAAGACACCGGCCGGGAGTATTCGGTTATTGGGGTCGCGAAAGACGCTCAGGTTTCACATTTGGGCGAACTGAAGACAAGTTACCTTTATTTCCCTGCGGGGCCCGAAGATAACTCGCGCACGTATCTGTTGGTCCGCTTCCGGGGAAACCTCGCAGTGATTGCGAATAGCCTTCGGAATGCGGTGCAATCGCTCGACCGAGACCTTCCCGTCGCGATGACGAGGCTCGAAGACTACCTCGATGTCTGGTGCGCGCCATCGCGTCTTTTTGTGCTACTCTCGGGAGCCCTGAGCGCACTGGCCTTACTGCTCGCCTCGATTGGCGTGTATGGAATGACATCGTACACTGTGAACCGAAGCGTGCGCGAGATCGGCATCCGTATGGCTGTGGGAGCGAACGGTACCGACATCATAAGCCATATATTTTGGGAGGCCATGTGCCCGATCCTGATCGGTAGTCTGATCGGCATCGTTTTGAGTGCCGCCGTTTCCAGAGTGCTTTCGAGCCTCCTTTTTGGACTCAGCGCGCACGACGCAGTCGCATTCATTAGTGTTCCCTTGTTTCTGCTGGCGGTGGCTATTATGGCGAGTTTGATACCGGCCCGCCGCGCTATGCGAGTCGATCCAATGGTTGCGTTGAGATTTGAGTAGTTACAATTTCCGCTTGTGCCACCCAATTCAAAGATCGAACTCTAGCGGGACCGCGCCAGTTCGCGTGAGCTCCACTTCTCAGTCCTGCCGGAGCGCAGACAGTCGAAGGGAAGAAAGCAGATGCGCCCGGCGCGGGCTGTCGTGGAACTGAGCCTGAAATGCGAATTTAACTGAGCGGGAGTAAGGATCTCTTTGCGAAAACAAGGAGATGGAACGACACCCAACGGACAATGTAGTCCCGCGCGAGATGCATGCTCTGTTGTCGAAAGAGCGGCTGATTGTGCGGGAGACGCAACGAGCTGTCACGCCGTTTGGCGGGATGGTAGTGTTTGTGGAATATCTTCAGCGGATCGATCTGGTAGGGCGGATTCGACAACATATGCCGATTCGCTCGCGGTCGCACAATCAGATCGATCCGACAACCACACTGATTTCTTTCCTGATGGCGGTAGTGGTGGGAGCCAGGCGATTTGTGCACGCCAACTGGCTGCGCGGCGATCGAGCCTTACATGCACTGCTCGGCATCACGCGCTTTCCTACTGATGACACGATCCGCAATCTGTTTCGGCGCTTTGGAATGGGAGAAGTTCATCAGTTCTATGCGCCTCTCACGGAGTGGCAGATCGAGCGCTTGCCGGTGCGAAACGAAGGTTACAGCCTGGACCTGG
>JBAUZG010000010.1:0-22985 GCA_049585195.1 Bryobacteraceae bacterium
GCTCGGCCCGGCTAGTCTCAGTGAAGTATTCCTCGGACAAAGGTTACACGCCCGGAGACACCTGGAACCTGTACGTCGATAAAGACAACCGCGTCGAGCAATTACTTTTCGAGCACGGGGGAACCAAGAAGCCGCACGTCGTGATCGCAACGTGGGAGGGCTACAAGAAAGCCGGCCCTCTTCTTGTCTCGACGGAGCACCGTGGTACAGCGGACGGAGGGGCCCTGCACCTTTTCTTTTCAGATGTCGCTGTCAAGCTGACGGGCTCGGATACTTGGATGAACGCGCAATAGAAAAGCGCGCAAAGGCCAGCGATCGCGTGTCGCTGAACCGAGGAATGAAGGCTAACATCCATCTCGACATTGGAGGGAAGACGTTCGCGTCTGGCCTCTTGCCGGAGTTGATCGCTTTACTGCGCCGAAGCCGGCCGGGCGATTTGGTCTCGGTTGTCGCTGAGGAAGAAAGCATTGGACCTGAGTTGGAAACGTGGTGCCGATTCACCGGAAATCCACTGGTAGAGGCTACGGTCGAAAACGGCCGTGCGCGGTGGGTCTTCCGGTGCGGGACTGTTGCGGCGCCTACGGAAGACAGTCGGCCGGTGGGCTCGCGGCTTTGGCTCTATACAAATTTCGACTGTAACCTGCATTGCGACTACTGTTGTGTGCGTTCATCGCCCACCGCGCTCCGACGGGAACTAGGGCTCGCGCGTGTACAGCGGATCGCTCGTGAAGCGGCGGAGCTGGGCGTGAAAGAAATCTTCGTTACCGGAGGCGAGCCGTTTCTGCTGGAAGATATCGGCGAGATTCTGGTTTTTTGCGCTGCAGCCGCTCCGACCACAGTGCTGACCAACGGAATGTTGTTTACCGGACGACGCGTGGAGAGCTTGCGAGCGTTGCCCCGTGATCGAATTGTCCTGCAAATCAGCTTGGACAGCGCTACGCCACAGCTGCACGACCTCCATCGCGGGCCCGGCACATGGGCGCGCACACGGGAAGGTATTGAGCGCGCTCGTGCACAAGGTTTTCGAGTGCGACTGGCGGCGACCGTTTCGACCGATGCCGAGGCTGAAGAGTTCCGTCAATTCCTCGACGAGGAGAAGATTGCGGCAGAAGACCGAGTCATACGCCGGGTCGCGTTGCGTGGTTCTGCCACAGAAGGTGTCGCCCTTACTCGGGCCGATTTAGTGCCGGAAGTCACGATTACTGCTGAGGGTGTGTACTGGCATCCGGTCGGGGCGGAGGATGAAGATCTGCTTGTTACGCACGACATTTTTCCTCTCTCCGAGTCCTTCGCTGCGGTCCGGCTAGCTTTCGAGCGCGAAGGAGAACACGCGAATAAGCTGGCAAGAATCTTCAACTGTGCGTGAAGGTTTCCAAGCTCTCAGGCCGACTTGGCAAATAGCGGCTTGAAGAATCCCTGTTGGGCCGCGGCTTGCCGCAATGCAGCGTAACCATCGACGTGAGGCGGTAGCCAACGCTCGAGGCCTTCCGCCTCGAGTATAGGGCGATGAACCGGGTTGTCGTAGCTCATGGCTGAAAGCGCTTCCGCGAACCGGCGCTCCTGTTCGAGGTCGAGGTCAGGCCGTGCCGTGAACATGCAGTGATTGTATGCCGGAGAGGACCATATCTCACGAACGGCGCCTTCGGGCGCCAGGCGCTCGTTGCGCACAGTGTTCCAGAAGCGGTTGCCGATAGCGCCCGCGTCGGCTCGCCCGTCGAGGACGGCACGCAGCACTTCCACTTCGCTGGTCCCAGTATCGCCATGTTTGCCTAGGTCGCTGTCGAAGCGCAGCGCGCGGTAGTCCCGGCCCTCGCGCATGCCTTGCTGCTCCAAAAAGTGAATGGGCAAAATAGCTGCGTGTCCGCTGTCTCGGCTGCCAAGTGCGAGCGTCCGATTTTTCAAATCCGCGAGCGTAGAAATGGGACTTCCAGTGGCCGCGACGATCTTTGTCATCCAGCCGAGATCGGTGTCGCGCATGGCGACCGCACGACAGGCATGGCCGCTCCACTCATCGGCTTGCAGGTAGGCAAGGTTTGTGTTCCAGGCGATATCGATACGCGGCACGGGCTCGCCCGGTTGGCCGAGGAGCGCCATGACCTGCGCCTCGTAGCTCTGAAATAGTACGACCTCAACGGGAAGATGCGCTTCCTCGTGAAAGTAGCGCCGCATCCCCTCCCAAATCGTAACCACTTTCGGACTGTATGCGACAGCTCCTACCCAGATTGTTTTGCTCATAGGCCTCCACGGTTACTGTTTGAAGCGCGCACAACGGCCACCAAACGGCCTGTGCGCTTGATCAGCGGCATTTCACAAAACCCTCTCCGTTTTCGCAAGCGCCTGGTCTCAAAATAGCGGAATTCCCAACAGCGACTTCCCGATGAACTCGCGCAGAACATCGCCCGTTGGCGCCATGACGGCGCCCGCGTGCGCATCGCGGAACAGGCGTTCGATGCTCAAATGCTTTGAGAACGCCGCACCGCCGCAAACGCGCATTGCAGCTGAGGTAACGCTGATAGCGACCTCGCCTGCAGCTGCTTTGGTCTCAAGCACGCGCAGCATGGTAGTCTCGCGGGGCTTCTCAAGATGCTCAATCAAATCGTCGATGCGCGCCGACAGTCCATCGCTATCAATCTGCATCGCCGCAAGTTGCGCGCGTAAGGTAGGCAGGCTCTCGCCGAGGCTCTGGCCGAGATGCTCGAATTTCGCGCTTTTGAGGTGCGCTACAGTTCCGGCAACTGCCGCTCGACAAAGTCCCAGGGCTACTGCAGCCGTCCCCAAACTAAACAGCGGGAGCACCACGTTTTGCATGGCCTCAAAGCCTGCACTATCATCTGTAAGCTGAAAGTGGGACGGGATCTCGCAGTCCTCCAGCGCAATTGGTGCGGAAGCGTTTGCCCTGAGTCCCAAACCATCCCAAGGTGCTACAACCGAAAGGCCGCGCGTCTCCGCTGGAAGTACGTACAGGGTCGAATCGGTAGGCCCCATTCCTTCAGGGGCAAGCGAAGAAACCACATAGCTCTGAGCATGACCCGCACTGGTCACCCATGATTTCTTGGCGCTAATGCGCGCGCCGTTACCATCCCGATATGCGCGGGATACCGGCGCCCAGAAATGGCTGCGCGAGCCGGCCTCACTGAAGGCGAGAGTGGATAAATGCCGGCCTGCACCAATCTCCCGCAACATGGGCCTGACTGCCTCAGCCGCGCTTGGACGCGCCGCCGCGATCGTCGCGGCGCCGAGGATGTGCATAAGATAAACCATGGCTACAGAGGCGTCTGCCTCGGCGAGCGTTGCGGCGACGGCCGCAAAGGTGCGGGGACCCAACCCTAAACCGCCAACATCCACAGGTAACATCAGCCCAAGCAGTCCAGACTCACCAAGCGACTCGACAGCCTCGGTAGAGAACCGTCCAGTCCTGTCGTTTTGCCCTGCGGATGGCGCCAGCACGCGACTGGCAATTTCCTGGGCTTTCAAAACGGTCGCGTCATGAGTCATAGAGTCGCATCTATCATAGATAAATCTTTTCGACCGAACCAGGATTGTTGCCGAGGATGCGCAGAGATGTCAGGCAGTCTCTAGCGGCTGACTGGACGTAAACACACAGTTTAGCCGCGCTCGCCAGCCACAGGCAAATAGGGGGGCTCTACACGAGATGAGTCAGGGATTCGTCCTCGATGGCGATGCCATGCTCGCGCAGGGCAGAGACGGCGCGTTCCAGGTACACTGTCTTCCAAAGAATGACGGCGGCAACGAGCAGGTTGAGGCCGCTGACGCGGTAACGCTGGTTTTTCGAAGCTGCGGCCGCGCAGATCGCCTTGCCGGTTAAAGAAGACGGCACGAGCGAAAGCGTTCCTGGCCTCGCCCTTGTTGTCGAAGCAAGTCGATGACGGTCTGACGCGACGGGTGTGAAAACGCGGCCAACAAGTCTGATCTGTTAGCCATACCTTACGGTAGGCAATCCTCGCTAAATGTCGAGCCGCGCCTCCGCGGATTTTACAGGCTGCGGTCAAAATCACTTTTTACTTGGCTTGGTTTGGCATTCGGAGCCTTGTCCGATTCCACTCGCGCGGCTTGTTCAGGGCCTGTCATGCATCGCATTCCCGCTGAAATCACCTCTTGGGCGCGAACACCGTCGCGGTGGTTGGTGGGAAATGAAATACCTGTTCTGCAGCAATCGATGAATGCGGCGAGTTCAGCCTTGTATGCCGCTCCAAAACGATCGACGAACTCCGGCAACGGACGGCGATACTTTCGCATCGGAAATTTTCGAAATGCAATCGGGGCTGTGAGGCCACGCCGGCCATAAGCCTCAACTGCAACCTCGAAAGGATTTTGTTCGAACCGGCCGATATGAATTTGCCCTTCTTCGCCATAAAGCACGGTCTCGACACGATAGCCGGACACATGGTTACGGCTAACCTGGACCTGCGCGATCAAATCGGTTTCGAACCATAGATACAGAAGGGCATCGTCGAAGTCTTCTATGCAGGTTGTAAGCCCATGGCTGTAAACGCGAGAGCCGATTGCAAGGGCACTTGAGGGGATGCGGCCGGTCAACCAAAGAATCTCATCTACGTTATGCACCGACATGTCGGGCAAAATTCCGCCGCTTCGGTAACCATTCGGCGCAGGATTCGAATCCTCGAGCGCCGAGTAGATCTTGAAGACACGCCCAATCGCGCCACTTTCCACGAGCTCCTTCGCATGGATGAGCGGAGGGTCGAACCGCCGTTGAAAGGCGAGCATGAGCGCGTTAGGATAATACCGATCGAGTTCCATGGCGAATTCTCGATCTGCGTTGAGAGTTCCTGTCAGCGGTTTCTCCAGCAGAACGCGATGTCCGGCCGCGATCATCATCGCCGCATGTTCACGATGCTTCTCCGTCGGCGTGACAATCACGGTAGCATCGCATACGTCCGCTTTGGCCAATTCCTCGATCGAGGAAAAAATAGGAGCGCGGCAGCCGAGTTCCACGTTAAAACGGCGAGCACGTTCGACGTCAATATCTGCCAGCGCGGCCAGTTCGCATCCACCAGTTTCCGCGGCGAGTTCGTGCAAATGGAGGGCGTGGACTGTTCCCATGCGCCCAAGGCCGGCAACGGCAACTTTCATCAGACGAGAATCGGCTTCACTACACTTCCACTCACATCGGTGAGGCGGAAATGGCGTCCCTGGAACAGGTATGTCAGGCGCGTATGGTCCACTCCCAAACGGTTGAGAATTGTCGCCTGCAGGTCGTGCACATGCACTGGATCTTTCACCACGTTGTAGCAGTATTCGTCGGTCTCGCCTAGCGTGATACCGGGCTTAATGCCGCCACCCGTCATCCATACCGTGAAGCAGCGCGGATGATGATCGCGGCCGTAATCGTTCGCGGTTAAGCGGCCCTGACAGTAAACTGTCCTCCCGAATTCCCCACCCCAGATCACCAGTGTGTCGTCCAGCATCCCACGGTGTTTCAGATCGCTAACAAGCGCTGCGGCCGGCTGATCGGTTTCCTTGCAGCGCTTCGGCAGTTCAACCGGCAGATTGCCGTGGTGATCCCAATCGCGGTGATAAAGCTGAATGAAACGCACACCCCGTTCGGCAAGCCTTCTCGCCAGCAGACAATTCGACGCAAAGGTTCCTGGCGTCTTCACATCCGGACCATACATGTCGAGTACCGATGCAGGTTCTTTCGAAAGATCCGTTAGCCCGGGAACCGATGCTTGCATACGGAATGCCATCTCGTATTGCATGATTCGTGTGGAAATTTCGGAATCGCCTGTTTCGGCGAACTCCATTTCGTTCAGCTTTCTGAGCGCATCCAAGTAATCGCGCCGATCCTGTTTTGTAAAACCCTTTGGATCGGAAAGATATAGGACAGGATCGCCAACCGAACGGAACTTAACTCCCTGGTAGCGGCTCGGCAAGAACCCGTTACCCCACAACCGATCATATAGCGGTTGGCCGCCCGTTCCCGATCCGGGAGAAATCATCACGACGAACGCCGGTAGATCTTGCGTCTCGCTGCCGAGTCCATAGGTAATCCATGAGCCCATACTAGGCCGGCCCGCAATCTGGAAACCAGTCTGAAACATGGTCACGGCAGGATCGTGGTTGATAGCTTCGGTATGCACCGTCTTAACAAAAGTCAGGTCATCCGCAATTTTTGCCGTATAAGGCAACAGCTCGCTCACCCACGCGCCCGATTCCCCATATTGCGCAAACGAAAATTTTGAGGGCACCATCGGAAAGCTCGATTGGCTCGCCGACATACCCGTCAGCCGCTGCCCGTTGCGAATCGAATTAGGCAGGTCTTTGCCTGCAAGATCCTTCAGCTTAGGCTTGTAGTCGAAGAGCTCGATTTGCGATGGGCCGCCCGATTGAAAAAGGTAGATGACACGGCGTGCCGTGGGTGGAAAATGCGGCAAACCTGCCAGAGCGCCGAACGACGGATGCGCGGTTAGATTCGCTTGCTCAGCGGAGGCTTTCCCCAGAAGCGTCGCGAGCGCGGCGAGGCCCACGCCCGTTCCATTCAAACCGAAGAAATGGCGGCGCGTGATTTGCCGGCAGTATTCGCAAGTTTCTTCCATAAATTCAGCTCTGACGTTTCAATATTTCGTGATTGTCTCGTTAAGGTTCAGCATTAAACTGGCGACGGTCGTGTAAGCCGCCAATTCGTTAACACTCAGGCGCGTACTCCTCGGCGAATCGCCGTAGGACAGGTACCCAACGGCTGCATCCGGATTCGCCGCGAAGCGTTGCGTGAAATTCTGAATAGTCGACATCAAGACCCGCTCTTCGGCTGGCTTTGCGTCGCGCGCCACGACCAGGCGATACATGTATTCAATCCTCTCCTGCGGGCTCGATCCGCCTTCTAATAACGTTCGTTCAGCCAACTTGCGCGATGCCTCCAGGAAGGTTTCGTCATTCATCAGATCGAGCGCTTGCAGAGGTGTGTTCGTGCGGGTTTCGCGAACTGTGCAAACTTCGCGGTTCGGCGAATCAAAATTCACCATGAAAGGCGGCGCAACGGTTCGCTTCCAATACGTGTAGAGACTTCTCCGATAAAGTCCTTCGCCTTTGTCCGTCTCATACCCTTTGCCTCCCGCTAATTCCTGCCACAGCCCCGGCGGCTGATACGGCTTTACCGATGGTCCTCCTACACGTTCGACGAGCAGGCCGGATACCATCAGCGCCTGGTCGCGAATGATTTCAGGGCCAAGCCGTAGGCGCGGACCACGCGCCAGCAGTCGGTTCTCCGGGTCTCGTTCCATCAGTTGGGCGTCCGCTTTGGACGATTGCCGGTAGGTGGCGCTCATCACAATCAGCTTCTGCATCGCTTTCACGTTCCAACCCGTATCCATGAAGTCGACGGCCAGCCAGTCGAGCAGATCTCGGTACACCGGCCACTCGCCTTGCGACCCGAAATCGTCTACAGTCTTCACGAGGCCTGTGCCGAAATACATCTGCCAAAAACGGTTTACCGTGACGCGCGCCGTGAGCGGATTTTGACGATCGACGAGCCATTCTGCGAGGCCAAGTCGGTCATTTGGCGCTCCGGCAGGCAATGCCGGAAGAAACGCCGGAACCCGTGCCGTCACCTTGTCGCCATGGGCGTCGTAAGCGCCGCGCTTCAGCACAAATGTGTCGCGCGGCTGTGGAGTATCCTTCATCACCATCACGGTCGGAATGGTTTCATAGAAGCGGTCGCGTTCCAGCCGGGCAGCACGTAAATTGCTCCGCGCGGCGCTGATGTTCGTTGGCGCGGCGCGCTCTAGAAAGCACGTTCGCAATTTGTCCGCTTGGGCTTTTGTCCGGTTCTTCGGCTTGATCGCCGCAATCTGCTCTATCGTTTCCTGAACGGGAAGGATGGCCGCCTGTTCTGCGCTCAAAGCCAACTTGTAGAGGCGAACGTCGCGGATTTCGCCCTGGAAGCGCAGGCCACCTCCGGCGCCGATGCGAAACGGCCGTTTCGCCTTCATAGGCCACGACAGATCGTCGAACAGAATATTGGTTTCAACGGGCTTGCCATCCACATACATATGAACGCCCGAAGCTTTACGTTTGCCGTCGTACGTGACGGAAACGTGCTGCCATTGGTGCAGCGTTAATGGGTGGGCGCTTTCAATGCGCATGCCGATATCGGTCCACCGAAAAACCACGTGCAACCGCAGCTTTCCATTCAGAATGTACAAACCGTGGCCCGCGCCTTCGAAATAATCCTCCGAATGCGAAAGAATCGCCCCGTTGAGCGAGTCCGGCTTCACCCATGCGGCAAAAGTGAATGGTTCGAGGTAGTCGAAATCGGCGAAATCGCCATTTGAAATTTCGACGAACCGCTTGCCGTCGAATGTCTCGGCTTGCTCCTTCTGTTTGAACACGAGACCTTCGTCCACGTTCCAGTCCGGCGCGCCGGACTTGACCACCGTCCTCTCCCAAGCCTTTTGCGCCTTCTGAACCTTGGGTTCGAGCTTGTTCCAGCGCTCCGCCGCCTCGGTGACGTGGGCATTAAGTTGCGCCAGTTTCGCGCGCTGCGCAGGTGTTGGAGCCTTGATGTACGGCTCATCGTTGCCGAAGTTGTAGACCAGCCCCTTTTCGGGAACATTGTTGAAGAATGCGTAGAAGCTGTAAAAATCTTTCTGCGTGATCGGGTCGAACTTATGATCGTGACAACGAGCGCAGCCCATCGTAAGCCCCAGCCACACGGTAGATGTAGTCGAAGCGCGATCGACGACGTACTCTACGCGAAATTCCTCCGGCACAATACCGCCCTCTGAATTCGTGCGGTGATTGCGATTGAAACCGGTCGCAATCATCTGATCGAGATTCGGATGTGTCAGCAAATCGCCGGCGATCTGGTCGATTGTAAATTCGTTGAAGGGCATATTGCGGTCGAACGCCTGAATTACCCAGTCGCGCCATCGCCACATATCGCGCGGACCATCGAGCTGGTAGCCGTTTGTATCGCCGTACCTGGCCGCTTCCATCCATCGAAACGCCATTCGTTCGGCATAGCGCGGCGAAGCGAGAAGCCGGTCAACGAGCTTTTCGTACGCATCGGGAGAAGTGTCGCGTTTGAAAGCCTCCACTTCCTGGGGCGTGGGGGGAAGGCCCGTCAAGTCGAGCGTTACCCTCCTGATGAGCGTCGTCCGATCGGCTTCCGCGGCTGGCATCAGACCCTCCATCTCGAGCCTCTGCGCCACGAAGTTATCAATCGGATTCTTCGGCCACTCCTTCCACTTCGATTGCGGTACGGACGGCATTTTAGGCGGGATAAAAGACCAGTGCGCTTCCCACTTGGCTCCTTGATCGATCCAGCGCCGAATCACATTGATATTTTTCGCGCTCAGCTTGTCCTTCCCTGCCCATGCAGGCGGCATCCGAAAAGTTTTGTTATCGGAGCTAATGCGCCTGTATACCTCGCTCTTCGCCGCGTTGCCTGGAACTATGGATACGCGCCCGCCGCGGAGTTCGATTTTAGCTCCGCTTTCCTGGTCGAGCCTCATTTTCGTCTTGCGGTTCCCGGCGTCGGGCCCATGACAGGCAAAGCAATTTTCAGACAGAATGGGCCGAATATCGCGATTGAACTCGACCGTGTCCGCGCAAAAACATAGGGGAGGAAAAAGCAAACCCACAGATACAAGGCGGAACAGCATCGGCTTGCGTTCTATCTTATCTTCAAAGCCCGGGGCAGCGCTCGCAGCAAGTATCGGCCTCACCAAGCGGGTGGAACTCTGCAGGAATTGATTCCGCGTGGGGAGGAAGCCTCGTAGACGCCAGAAGGGGCTTTAGAGCACTGGACTGCGATCCTGATCTGGCTCGACAGCTGGCACGCGCGGCGCGTCATCCCACACTGTAATCAGCAGCGTGCTTGCCAGCGCGAGCAAGCCGCCGGCGATCATGAATTTTGTTAAACGCTCGTGAAGCACCGCGGCCGCAATCAAAACGCCGAAGAAGGGGATCAGATAATTCGACAGGGCCGCTTGCGTCGCATCGAGCCTGGTCAACACATTTAGAAAAATAACCATCGACAAAAAGTACTGGAACAGGGCGAGAATCGCCAAGCCAAACCACACCGTTTTCGAATAGTGCGCCAGGTTCAGAAATCCAGACGGCTCAGCCGCCAAGGTAACTGGTAACAGAACTGCTAGTAATGCATAGTAGCTATACAGGAGCACTTTGAGCGGCGAGTGGCGCTCTAGAACCTTCTTGCTGTAAGTGTTGTAGAAGGCGCTACCCAGCACGCTCAAGAAAATCAGCGAATTTCCCGCGAGGTAGCCCTGACCGAAGTTCAAGCTGCTCCAGTCGACGCCTGAACACGCCAGCACGCCTAGGATTGCCAGGCCAAAACTGATCCAGCGAATCTTGGTCATATGTTCGTCGAGCAGAAAATGCGCCATTACTGCAGTCGAGATTGGCATAACCAGTGCAAGCAGCGCGGCATTTGAGGCCGGCGCGTACCGCACGCCCCATGTGATGAACAATTGCGCGACAAGCTGGCCTAGAATCCCCAGTAACACGAAGCTCCATACGTCCTGCTTTGACGGTCGAAGCCTCGGCTCCCGTCTCACCAGCACGATCAGCATCAAAGTAGAAAGCGCAATGGGGAACGTGACGGCAAACAGCGGGCCCATCTGTTCCTGGACCAGCTTCACCATCACAAACTGGCTGGCCCACATCAGGTTGCAGGAAAGCAACAAGAGCCAATCGACTACTTTCGGAGGTCTCGCCGTCATAGACGGCCGACCCGCTCGAGGGCAGCACGAAGACTTGCTTCAATCAGCTCGCACATTTCGTCAATATCTGTTTCTTCCGCGATCAGCGGTGGCGCCACTGCGAACCAGCTCGGGTCGATTCGAAGAATGATGCCATTCTCGAGGGCCGTTTTTTTCAGTGCATTTCCCAACTGCGGAAACGGCTGCATCGTCTTGGTATCTTTCACAAGCTCGACGCCAAGCAGAATCCCTTTGCCCCGAACTTCTCGAACCACACCGTACTTCCTCAGGCACATGAGCCTCTGGCGCAGATACTCGCCTAATCTTTGAGCCTTGGCGCATAGGTCACTCTCCGTAATTTCGTCCAAGACGGCAAGGCCGACTGCGCATGCAAGTGGATTGCCGGCAAACGTATGACCATGCGCGAAATGAAAGCCCTCCTCGGGTGCCCCGCGAAAAGCCTCCGCCATGTCTTCACGGGCTATCATTGCGCCAAGCGGCACGGCGCCGCTCGAAATGCCTTTTCCTGCGCAGATGATATCCGGCGTTACTCCATAGGTTTGTGCGGCGAACATATTGCCGGTCTTGGCAAATCCCGTAATCACTTCGTCGAAAATCAGCAAGACATCATGCCTATCGCAGATCTCGCGCAGAATCTCGAAATATTCCTGAGTCGGCGTGATAATGCCGCCGGTGTTCCCCACCGGTTCTACCAGGAAACCGGCCACTGTGCTGGGATCTTCGTGCAGAATAACGTCTTCAACCGAACACGCGGCAAAACGGTTTGCTTCCTCCCATGTAGGGAAATGATCGCGATAGTGACTGGGCGGAAATACTTTTAGGAAGCCATCCATCTGCGGTTCGAATTTGGATTTCCTCGAACCGTTTCCGCTCGCTCCCATGCCGCCAAAGGTGCCGCCGTGATAAGAGTAATAGCGGCTGATGAACTTGTATTTGTTCGGCCGACCCGCCTGCTTAAAGTACTGGCGAGCGAACTTCAGGGCCGATTCAATCGCTTCGGAGCCGCCGCTAAATGGCTTGACAAATTTCAGATTTCCGGGCGCGACGTCTCCGAGCCTCTCCACGAAATCCAGCAGCACATTCGTGACGCTCGTCAGCGGCGGCGCAAAGGTGACCTTTTCCATCTGGTCGTGCATCGCCTTTATCACGCGCGGATGGCGATGCCCGAGAACCGCGACAAAGATTCCGCCTATCGCGTCAAAGTAGCGTTTGCCGCTGGTGTCCCAATAGTACAGGCCCTCGGCTTTCTCTATCACCAGAGGATGCTCGAGGAATTCCGATGTCGCGTGGTAATCGATAAACGTGCGATTGAGTATCCTGAGTTGCCTCTCTGTCAATTGCATGATCAGTTCTCCGGAGGTAGGCCGGCGCTGAACCCACCGTCAACGGCAATCGCGGCGCCGGTGATGAACGAAGCCTCGTCGCTGGCGAGAAACACGGCCAGCCGCGCCACCTCTTCCGGCTTGCCAATTCTGCCGAGCGCATGCAGCTTCCCGGCTTGAATCCGCGCCGCCTCTGGGTCTGGCTGAACCCGAAAATATCCTTCAGCCAAGCCGGCATCAATGTAACCGGGGCAGATCGCATTGATCCGAATCCCCTCCCAGCCATGATCAATGGCCAGAGCCTTCGTGAAACCAAGGATCGCTGCTTTCGTGGCGCAATATCCGGCGCACATCGGCTCTACAAACGTACCATTCACCGACGACATATTGACGATGCAGCCGCGCATGGCTCGAAGATGCGGCAGAAAATACTTCGAACACAAAAAGACGCCGCCTACATTTACGGCCATTTGCCGGTTCCATTCTTCCGGCGTGGTATCTTCGATCCTCTTGTTGACTTGGATCGCGGCGTTGTTCATCAAAACGTGGATAGCGTGAAATTGGCTAATCGTCGCACCGACCAAGCGTTGTACGGATTCCGGAACGGCCACGTCCGTCACCACGGACATAGCCGTTCCTCCTTGGTCGCGGATAAGATCCACAGTTTCGCAAGCCGCCGAAGCGTTGATGTCCGCGACCACGACATTGGCTCCTTCGCGAGCGAATGCTTGTGCAATAGCCCGTCCGATGCCGGCGCCGCCGCCTGTGATCAGCGACACCTTATTAACCAGCCGCATCAAGCATCCGTTCCCTGTCGAATCTCACGCAGTTGCCGCCTCCGTTGAAAAACCGCTCCCTTGCGGTCGCGGCCTGGTTGTGGTGTCATTTCCGCAAGGATCAAAACAACAAGCGCAGCCCAAATTGCATGCGCCGATTGTCGACAGACGTTGAAAAGATCTGGCCTTCGGTTGGATCGCCCACGTTTGCATCGGGCGCCGCGAAATTCGGGTGGTTAAACGTATTGAACGCGTCTGCCCGGAATTGTAATGAATATCGTTCGGCGAGTTTAAACGTCTTGAACAGCGACGAATCCAGTTGCTGAAGGCCGTCGGTATGCAGTGGATTGACTCCTCCATTGCCGTAGCTATCCACCGTCAAGTCATCCACGAAACAACTGGTATCGAACCACAAGTTCACGGTTGGATCCGGCAGGCTGCCGTTGCAGATCCGGTTCGGCCGGTTCGACTGGCCGTTGTTGAGAAGGCTAACCGAGGAGGTGACGTCGAATCGGAGCCCGCTGCGAATGGTCAGGAATCCTGAGTATTGCCAGCCTCCCAGCAAGGCATCCGTCAGGCGGTTCGCATTCGAGAGGAACTGCTTACCTCGGCCCACCGGAAACTCGTAGCTGAACTGAGCACTAAAGGTGTGCGCGATGTCCTGTACGGTTGGCCCGTAATACTGATTGATATTTGTCTGGTCGATATTGTTTCCGTTCGCAAAGTTGCGCCCGTGAGCGTAACTGGCGCTCAGAGTCAGGCCATGGCCAGGTTGCGCGACCACCCGGGCAGTGAGCGCATCGTACCAACTGCTGGTATTCGAAAATTGAACCGGAATATCGCCTAGTTGCGGATACTCCTGCGCTAGCGGCCGCGCCAAGTTGTAGTCAACCCCCGGCGGCTGCGGCGGCGCCTGATTAATGTTTGTGGTGTGGTTATTGTGCAAGCCCCGCACCCGCAGGTACCCCACATCTAGCAACACACCGCGCGCTAGCTCTCGCTGCAAATTGACGGAGGTTTGCTGAACCTGCTGGCTGTCCCAATCCGCGTTGGTTCCTCGAATCACTGCGTTTGCGGGAATGATCAGGTTCCCAGAGGAATCGTATTCCGCCGTCGCAAGCGGCAGGCCGTTTTGCGAAAGCAACAGACTCGGCGTCAGGTTGTTAGGAGTGAGAAACTGCTGTTTCGCATAATTGGGATAGGTCAAACCGAGAATTGTTAGCGGGCCTGACCAATACGCCTGCCAGTAAGAGATGCCGAATCCTGCCCTCAAGCTGGTTTTCCCCTTATCTGGTGACCATGCAAGACCAACGCGCGGACCGACATCGCCCTTGTCGAGCTTGAGCGATGGGCTACGATCGCCGCTTGTGGCGACAACAAGCTGATTCGTCGCCGTGTCCCAATTCGATTGTCGATTGTATCTCTCGATGGGCCGCGTAGTTAGCTCGTAGCGAAAACCTATGTTGAGCGTTAACGAGGGCAGAACCTTGAAATCGTCTTGGGCATAAAATGCATTCTGCCAGAACGTCTGATAGGGCCATCCGTTCACAAAGCGCGCCCGGGCGCTGCTGGTCATCGTACCCAGCAGGAAACTCGGATACGCGAACGGTGGCGCGACTCCATCGTACGATGTCATGGCCGGATCGAACGTGAGCGAACCGCGCGGATCGTCGCCGCCGATCGTGTCGGCCGATGTGTCCTCAATGTGGTTTAGATTCGCGCCGAACTTAAATGTGTGTCTTCCCTTCACCCACGTAAAGTTGTCCGTAGCGGCAAGTGTGTTGCTGATGATGAAGGCGACCCAATCCGGTTGGCCGAAATTTGAAAACGGCGGAAGTGACGTAAGTTCGAAGATACCTTGCGTAATCGGATCACCCAGGTTGCCATTAGGAATTCCATAGTAGTTGTTCCAATCCTTGTCCATGGAATTGGTGCCGGTATTGACGTGGGTTCGGTTATAGCCGATGCGCGCCTCGTTCGCTTCGGACGCGTTCAGCGTGCTCAGCAGCGTCAGCTGCATGTTTTGGTTCACGCTGTGCGAATTGGCTTGGCCGTCCTGGAAGAACTGGTTAATATTGGTCGAGTTCCCGTTAGTCGAATCGAGCAGCGAGTAACGGAAAAACAATCGATGCTTGTCCGATTCATTGAAATCGATCCGGCCATCTCCCTGATGGGCATCCTGCGTGTTTTGGTAAAGATAATACAAATTGTTTGTGAGACCGGGCAGATTGGCCACGCCGAAGATATGGTCGGCATTCATCCTGGCCGCCGCCGGGTCGAAGCGGCTGGCTGGAATTACGTTGCCCGGGAAGGGCGCAGCCGAGATGACGTTCCCGTTCTGGTCAAAGACCCGGGAAAACGGATCGTACAGTTGGGCATACGTGCTGTCGGCGCCCGCAGGCGGCGTGAGCGAATAGAGCTCGGAGAAATTGCCTTGATACATCTTTGCTGTGGGAGCGCTCGTGTACTCGTAAGTGCTTGTATTGAATAGAGTGCCCTGATAGTCGGCAAAGAAGAACAACCGGTTCTTCAGAATCGGTCCTCCGACCGCGCCTCCAAATTGGTTCCTCCGGAAAGGCGTGGATTGCGTGGCGAAGTAATTATTGGCATCGGTCGCGTTATTTCTCAGGTACTCGAAAGCAGCTCCGTGATATTCATTCGTTCCCGACTTGGTGACGACATTGATAACGGTGCTTCCAGAGAACCCATACTCGGCATCATATTTGCCCGCAAACACCTGAAGCTCCTCGATACCCTCAATGGGCGGGACCACTCCGATATAGGCGTTTTGCGGTTCGCGATTGAAAATGCCTTCGATATAAACACCGTTTGCGTTCGCATCGACGCCGCCGATGGAACTCAACTGCGGCCGTGTCAGGCCGATTGCCGAGCCATTCTCCCCGCCATTCGACCCATAGTTGCCGCTACCCGCCCCATTATTGGCGCCTGGCAACAAATTCATCTGGTACAGCGGATTCCGGTCTATGTTCGGCAATGTATCGAGAGCCTTATAGCCAAACGTCTGAGTAAGCTCCGCGCTTTCCGTATTCACCGCCAGTGGATTGGCTTGTACTTCCACGGCTTGCCTCACCTGGCCTAGCTGCATCGTAAAGTCGAGACGTGCCGTTCCGCCCGCAGTCACCCCCACGCCCTTTTCAATGCTGTTGGCAAATCCTTGCGATTGCACCTCGATGGTGTACTGGCCAGGTATCAGGAAGTTGATCAAGTAGCTGCCGTTATCCTGTGTCGCCACACTCGTAGCTACGCCTGTCTGCTCGTTGACTGCCCGGACCGCCGCTCCCGGGATGAAAGCCCCGCCGGAATCGGTCACGAAACCGGTGATCTTGCCCGTATTGATTTGGGCTGCAAGTGGCGAATCGAGACAGCATGCGGCAAGAATGGCGAAAAGCCAGGCGGAGACGCGCTGCGCGTGGCATAGATGCAGAACCTTGGGAAACATGGGTCCCTCCCGTTAGCCGAGTTTAAAACATCATATGTTTTTGTTGGCCGGAGGTCAAGGTGTTTTATTCGGTTTCAGGCCGCTAACCTGGCGATGCCAATAAGGCGAATCAAGCAAGATTCAGCAGGGCTTTGCGAGAATCCTCGATCGTGCCCTTCATCAACCGCCGCACGGCCTGCCGGGCTCCAATGGGATTGCGATCGCGGATCTGCCGAAAGATATGATTATGCATGTCAAAACCAGTGTTGTAGCTGGTCGTCAGTTTGATTTGCTGCAGAAACACCGACATCACAGGGTCCAGCACCATCTCGAGGTACGGATTGTGCGCGGCACGCATCACCGCCCGATGAAAGCGGAGGTCGGCCTCAATCGTGCTTTCGAGGCTGCCTCCTTTCTGCGCCATGCCCATAAGCGCGCTCTCGATCTCCTTCAAATCGTCTTCCGTAGCCCGTACCGCCGCCAAGCTGGCGCTTGTCTCTTCGAGTACTTGCCGGAGCTCGAGCATCAACTCCATTTCGGCGAGCGTCGGTACCGGCTGATCCCGGAAAAGCAGCAGCAGCGATTCCTTTACACGATCGGGTTTCGGGGCTACCGTCAGCGTTCCCCGGCCGGCGCGCACCTCTACCGCGCCTCTGTCCTCGAGAATTTTCATCGCTTCCCGAATCACGATGCGGCTGACTCGAAATCGGTCGGCGAGCTCCGTTTCTTTGGGAAGGCGTGAACCAGGCTCGGGATATTCCTCCGCGATCATGCGCTGAATCTCGAGGAGCGCCTGTTCGCTGAGGCGCCCGTTGCGAAAGGTGCGCTTCTGCATGGAAAAGTACCCTTTCAATCTTATGCCGAGCGTTCAGACTTGACGGAATGCGGGGCTAAAACATATGATGTTATCCGTTCCAACGCTTCGTTGCCAAAAATTCTGATGGCGCTTCGACTTGCATTGCTTATACTCGCCACAACTCTCGCCGCGGCCGAACCACCGTGGTTCGTAAATGCGCAGCTCCCTTTCCACCGGGCCGTTCTCGATTCGCAAGGTAAACTTCTGGCCTGGTTTGAACCCGAGCAGCATCGGGGATACGACAAGGTTCTGCATCTCGGTTGGGACTTCATCGAGCATAGGGTTCCACGCGATACACGCCACAACACCGGCCTCAAAATCTATCTCATCAACTCGGTTATGAACGGCGAGACGCTTCAAGGCCTAAACTGGCAGCACAATCCCGCCATGGTCTATGCGGCGTTCGTCGATGGCGTCGCCGGCTGGTATCCATACTCTGGCGATGAAGAGGCCGTCGGTGTCGTTCGCGGGATGCTCGATTATCAGCTTGCGCATGGAACTACGCCAGCCGACTGGAACTGGCCGAGCGTCCCGTTTGCAACGGCATGCGACGACCAGACCGAATACGGTCATTGCATCCAGGATTTGCCCAAAGAATTCTTTGGCGGCATCGAGACAGACAAAATCGGCCAACTTGGGACCGGCTACACCTTGTTTTACGAGATGACGGGTGACCGCAAGTATCTTGACGCTGCGCTCCATTGCGCCGACGCCTTGGCGCATCACGTTCGAGAAGGCGATGACGACCACACACCCTGGCCTTTCCGCGTCGACGCCCGCACGGGCGTGACTTTGGCGCTCGAGGAATACGGCGGCGACGTTGCGTCTTCCGTCCGCATGTTCGACGAACTGATTCGGCTGAAGGCCGGCGACACAGGGGCCTACCAGAAAGCCCGCGATCTGGCCTGGAACTGGGTCCTTCAGCATCCCCTCAATCGCAGCAGCAAGGCTTGGGATAAATGGTCCGGCTTCTTCGAGGATGTACCGCGGCGCACAGACAACGTGAACCAATTCCTGCCCGACATGACCGCGTACTATATCCTCAGCCGAGAAAATCCAGCGTCGGTGGATTCAGAATGGGTGAGCCACGTCGGACACTTGATCGACTGGGTACGGCTGCGTTTTGGTCGCGGCCCTTTCTTCGGCGCATGGGCGATTGATGAACAAGGAACGCCGGACGGGCGCGGCTGTTGTTCACGGGCTGGTCAAGGCAGCCACGGAGGGCGATGGGCAGCGATCAACGCGCTCTTCGCGGCACGGACTGGCGACGGGCAGGCGCGCGAAGATGCTTTCCGATCGATGAATTATGCGACTTACTTTGCCCGCTCCGATGGGCTTATCGCCTGTTGCGGCGCCGATTATCACGACCCGTACTGGTTCAGTGACGGTTATGCTGACTATCTTCGTCATTTCAGCTGGGTTATGGGAGCGCTTCCAGATCTGGCGCCGGCCGGCGAAAATCATCTTCTCCGTTCATCGACGGTCGTCCAAAAGGTCGATTATGGCCCTGGCAAAATCTCTTACCGGACTTTCGATGCCACGGGCGTACAAGTGCTGCGGCTAAAGTTCAAGCCTCGGCGCATTGGCTGCGGCGATGCTGTTCTCGCTGAGAGAGAAGATATCCGCGAGCCGGGCTACACGGTCGAGCCCGCGGCCCAGGGTGACTACATCGTTCGGATCCGCCAGCGTGGATCGACTGAAGTGGTTGTAGAAGGAAATCCCATACCACGCGAATGATTCGCCTCGAAAACTCCGCGCTTGAAGTAACCGTGCTTCCTGAGATCGGCGCCAAAATATTCGATCTCATCCACCGGTCTACTGGCCACAATTTTCTGTGGCACAATCCGCGAATTGCTCCCCAGCCATATCCAGTTGAGGCGAATTTCGACAACTATTGGTGTGGCGGCTGGGACGATGGATTCCCCACTTGTGAGACTTGCTTACACAACGGAGAGACATATCCAAACCTAGGCGAGCTGCGATCGGTGCACTGGCAGGTCGAATCTGTCGACGCGTCGGGAGCCGAGCCGTTTGTCACACTTTCGGCCTTTGGTCCCATTAGTCCGGTGCAAGCGCGAAAGACGGTGAGGCTAAAAGACCACCATGTGGAAATGGAGTTTCAGATTCAGCATGTCGGGCATCTGCCAATCGACTTCATCTGGGGGACACATCCGGCCTATGCGATCACACCCGATTGCGTTATCCACATACCGGCGCGGACTGGAATTGTGGGCCAAGCCAATCGACCCGCTCTGGGCGAGCCCGGTCAGCGATACGGCTGGCCCATCCTCAACACTCCTGCCGGCGAAACCGACATGAGCCGCGTCATGCAACCCGGTGAACATGCGGCAGGCCACTACGCGACGGATCTTTCGGCGGGTTGGTATGCGCTGGAGTATCCGAACCAGCACACGGGAATTCTTTTCGAGTTTCCACTCGAGACATGCCCGTATCTGTGGCTTTGGCTGAGTTACGGTGGTTGGCGCGGCTATTATTTGGCCGTGATCGAGCCTTGGACCAGTTATCCGGTGACGCTCTCGGATGCTGTCGCGGCAAGTACGCATAAGGTTCTTTCGCCAGGCCAAGTATTCTCGTGCACGGTACGTGCGAGACCGTGGTGTGGTCGCGAAACGCTAGAGCAACTCTTATCAGCTCGTGGGTTGAGGTAAATCATGACTCGTTTTCGCTGCTGCGCTCTCTTTGTGTTCTGCACTTCGGTTTCTTTGTTAGCGCAGTCGCCGTTCCCGGTAATTTCCACCGTGAATGCGCCGACCATAGCGGGCAGGCCGGTTCAGCTCGACAGAAGCGGCAAACTGCTGCCATGGCCGATGCCGGACGATACCGGCTATTCGTACAGCTCGCACGTGCTCACGCAGTGGAGCATTCTTTGGGACCAATACAACCGGCGCCGCCTTCCATATTTTTTCTGCTGCTTCGATTTCGACCGCACCACCTTCGAGCTGCAGCCCGACTATCATTGGGCCAATTCGACCGCGTACCTCCGCGCCATGATGGAAGGCTTCATCGAACGTCTATATCCGTTTACCGGCGACCATAACACAATTGTGTTTCTCGAAGACCTAGTCGATTACGAACTCGAGAACGGGCTGACACCCGAAGGTTACGTCTGGCCGCGTGTTCCATATACATCGGCGAATCCAGGCGACCGGCGCTATACAGGCTGGAGCCGTCACGGCGAGGATTACATCGAGCCGCATGTCGTGGGCGAGGATGGCTACGGATATCTTCGTTTGTACGAAATGACGGGTAATACGAAGTACCTGGAGGCGGCCATCCGTTGCGCCGACGCGCTCGCGAAGAATTACAAACCTGGCGATGCGAAGAATTCGCCTTGGCCGGTGCGCTGCCATGCGCGCGACGGAACCTTGGATGCGCCAGGGATGGGCCCTTACTCCGCAAATGTCGTCGAGCCGATCATGCTCTTCGATGAGCTGATTCGGCTCGATCAGGGTAACGTTTCGGCCTACAAACAGACGCGCCAGGCTGCCTGGGACTGGCTTCAAAAGTACCCGATGCAGAACAACGTGTGGGTCGGCTATTTCGAGGATGTCCGGCCCAGCGTGGAAAACATGAACCAGGTGATTCCGCTCGAGTATGCGCGCTACGTGCTGCTCAACCCGGACAAAGATCCCGACTGGCGAGAACATGCCCGCAAGCTGATCGAATGGGTGAAGACGACGCCCAAATGGCCGAAGTACATCGTGCATGGCGCGACCGTTACGACCGAGCAAGGCGACGGCAAGACGTTCTGCTGCAATCGTCCCAATGAATGCTGCGACAGTCACACTTCCCGTCTGGCTGCAGTCGAAGCGCTTTATTACGCTCGCACTGGTGAAGGCACGTATCGCGAGGAGGCCTTCCGTTCTTACAACTGGGTCACCTATTTTCAAGGCTTGCCGGAGAAGGCGCACGCCCCGTTCGGCAATCAGTGGTGGTTCACGGACCAATTTTCCGACGGCCCCCGGCGCCTCATGGACGCCTTTTGGGCAGTGCCCGAATGGGCACCGTCAGATGAGTCTCATCTTGTGGGATCAAGCTCGGTCGTTACCAAAATCGCCTATGGCCGCGGTTCGGTTACGTATTCGACTTTCGATCCGGTTTCGACCGACGTTTTGCGGCTGAATTTCAAGCTGGAGTCGGTATCGTCGGGAGGGCGAAAACTTTCCCGACGCAGCGACCTCAACGAAGAGGGCTACACCTTTGATGACGCGACGCGCGTTCTTCGCATCCGGCACGAAAGATCGCGCGATGTGGACGTGCAGGGATCGGCTTCCGAGCCTGTCCCGTTGATCGTCGATTTCGATAATCCACATGTAGGAGCCAATGTAGTTCTCAGTGGCCAATATCCTTCCGGAGTGATCGACTGGGGCGAAGGTCAGTGGAAGGTATGCCCGCCGGGAGGACGCATGACGACCTTCTCGCTTTGCACCGTGGACAGCGACGCATCGAAGGCGGAGTTCCGGTTTGCATTTCCGAGAATGTTGATTCGCGCGGACGTCTATAACCCCACAGACAAAGAAATTATGCTGACTTTGCGCGCCCCTGAAATGCGAGAGGTCACTTTCCACTTGAAACCGGGACAGCTCGAAAGGATCAAAACTGGCTGGGCAGATCGCGCCTCCGCCGTAAGCGTCGAAGCCGAGGGACTCTCGCTTCTTCGATTTGACAACCTCGCCTATTCGCCATATCTGTGGGCGGGTGTCAACTGGCCGGACTAAAAGGATCGCTTTCACCGTCAGTGAATCATTGGGAACAACTGGCGGATCCGTGCTTCATCCGGCTGCGCGCCGTACTCGCAGATTTCAAACGCCTCATAATACTGAGTCGCGTTTCCCGTTTCAGGACCATACCATTTCACCAAAGATGCGCGCACCGAAGGACTGATTCCGTGCATCCTGGTGCGCTTCAGCCACGCCTTACGCTCCGCCGGGTCTTTAGGCACTTCATCGAGCTTGCCATCTACCCACGGCAGCCATTCGTAGACCTGCGATACGTGTGCATCGAGCGCGTCGATTTTCTTTTCAATCACGTCATCGATTCTTACAGCAATGTCGGGCCGGAACGGATTGGGTCGCTGAAAACGATCTTCATAATAGAGAAACACCGGGTTCTTACGGAGTGCCGGTGTGTCCGGCGTTATGTCTGGCACGACGACCATATAGGCAGCATCCTGCACTAGCACCCCCGTGTACCGATGATCAGGATGATAATCGTTTGGACGCGGCGCGAGCACGACATCCGCATTCCAACGCCGGATTTGGCGAATGATCTCTTGCCGAACTTCGAGCGTCGGAAGCAACTCCCCATCGTGATTGTTCAGTACTTCATACTCGATGCCTAAACGCCGCGCCGATTCTTGCGCCTCAGCGGCTCTGCGCTGCGCCAGTTCGCTACCGTGCATGGTTTGATGTCCAGCGTCCCCATTGGTGACCGATACAAATTTCACGGCGTAGCCCATCCTGGCCCAAAGTGCTGCAGTACCCGCGGCACGAATATCGCAATCATCTGGATGCGCGCCGAAAGCGATGATGCGGATCTTTTCACTCTGGGCCATAAGGCTGGTTGCAGCAGCGAGCACGAGAACGAGGGCTTTCACGGTTTGAATCCTCCAGCTAATAACCTTGATAAGCTATCATCTCGAACACCATGAGCTTGAGCTAGAATCCAAACTGTCTGCGATGTTTCGTACAGGGGAGTGCAATTATGATTGACGACGCGGCTGCGGACCAAACGACGGAGGTCTCCCGCCGGACGCTCCTTCGGGGCGCAGCGGCATCGGCTGCTTCGTTCCTGATCGTTCCACGGCACGTCCTGGGAGGCGCCGGCTACGTACCCCCAAGCGACAAGGTA
>JBAUZG010000011.1:0-45836 GCA_049585195.1 Bryobacteraceae bacterium
CCGCTGGCCGCTGAAACCTACGAAGCAGTCCGAACCAGGTGTTTCCGCGCCTGGGCGGTAGTTTCTCTTAAGACTAACCGCGTCTCGATAGGTGGACCAAGCTCGGCAACGACGGGGCGCTCCTCGATGACAGAAACCAGCCAGGAAACTACACGTCTTGCTATTTCATCCCGGGGCAGACTCACAGTGGTCAGCGGCGGCTCCGTGAATTTGGCTAGATGAATATCGTCAAATCCGATGATGGAGATGTCTTGAGGCACTTGAAAGCCTGCGCTATGAACGGCGCGGAGAGCTCCAATCGCGCATAAGTCATTGCCACCGATAACGGCCGTAGGAAGGTGCTGGCGCGACAAGGCTTCGTTCATTGCGGCGAGCCCGCCGTCCACCGTAAAATCGGCCGGAACCACCGAGATATCGCTCGCCGGTATCTTGCTCTTTCTCAGATAGTCGAGAAACGCGGCGAGTCGCATCTGGGCGGAAGGCAAGTGGCTTGGCCCGCCGATGAATACGAACGTCCGATGCTGCAGTGAGATCAGGTGATCGACTGCCTCGCCGATGCCTTGAGCATAGTTCACCTGGATGTCGCAAAAGTGGCGGCCTGGCGGCCCGATATCCAGAAATGCGATTGGAATTCTGTGATGACTCAGCTGTTCAATCAGTGGCGTATTCCGCTCCGACGTCATCACGGCCAAACCATCTACTTTCCGTTCCAGCATCCGGCGGACACACAGTTCCATGCGCTCGAGACTGTAATTCGTCGAGCCGACGAGAATGTCATAACCGGACTCGACGGCGACGTCTCCAAAATCTTTGATCAGTTCCGGGAAAAACGGATTGGTGATATCGGAGACGAGCAGACCCAGAATGCGGCTCCGGCCCGACACCAAGGTACGGGCATGGGTGTCAGGGAAGTAGTTGAGGTCTTCAATAGCTCTTTGAACGCGGGCAGCCGTGGCGGGGTCGACAAGATCGGGGTTATTAATTGTGCGGGACACGGTAGCGGTCGAAACGTTCGCCCGCCGGGCCACTTCGTGAATGCTCATCCGCCTACGCATGCCGCGCCTAACCCGCTAGCCGAAGTTCGTCACAACCACTCCTTCGCGGTCGTGGCTCCGGAAACGAGGCTCGTGGATTCAAAATGTTTGACCGAGCCGCGCACGCGAGTAAGCGGTCCTGTGACGAACTCCCGCTAGCACAGTGCACTATAGATTCATAGCCGGTGTCAATAGGCCCGAGGTTAATGGGCGCAAAATAGGGAGGAAAAAAGCGGAACTTACTTCGAATTCTGTATCATCGCTTTCAATTGACGGAAGGCGGCCAGGTCGAAATTATCCTTCACGCGCTCTGGAGGCCAGGAACGAGCGGTGTCCGACGGCGAAAGAGGAAGGTGCTGTTCGCACCGCGCAAGAACCGCAGAGGCATCGGAATCGGGTCCCGAGCGGTCAATTATCGACCGGAGATGCTGGGCCGCTTCCTCATATCTCCCCTGGCGGTAGAGAGCGACGGCGTAATTGAAGTTATACGTAGGATCAGCGCTATCCCCATCAAGCGCGCGCCTGAAATCATCTGACGCTGTGGCTTCATGTAATCGGCTTTCGGCGGCTCCCAGATCATTGAATACCTCGTTTAAAGGAGTCGTCTGCGCGAGCTCACGAAAACACGATTTAGCCGTCAAGTAATCGGCCGCCAAATAAGAACTCAAGCCCATCTTAAATTTGGCTTCAAGATAGAGTGGGTCCGACTGAGGAATCTTTCCAAACCAGTACACCGCCTGGCGATAATCCCGTGCGTTCATTGCCAGCTTTCCTAGCTCAAACTCGGGTTGCGTATATTTGGCGTCAAGCTTTGCAGACTGTTCAAACCATTTTTGCTTCTGCTCCCGGCTTGTGGCCAAAAGTCCACGTATATAACTTTCCTTTGCATCTAGCCGGATAAGCTTGGCGGGCACCAAAAGCTGCTCAGCCGTCACCTTCGTCTGCGGATCGACAAAGCGGATGGTTTGCCAAGCCAGATGCTCTTCCAGCCGGGACAGATCGGCAAGCTTGCCGGTCTCGGAGAACTCAGACGCATCCCTGAGCTTCCGAAGGTCTAGAAAACGTGCGCTGATGCGAATAGAGCCGTCACGTGGTTGAGAGTTTGCCGAAGGCAAAACGATCTCATATGCGCCATAGCAGACCAGGCCCGCATCGATAGTCTGCCCCAGTTTAAATAGCGTTGCCTTCGTATACAGCGTGTCGGGCTTAATGCCAAGCCGCCTATAACCTTCATTACGGACGTCGCGATTCAGCACAATCTGACCGGCAGCGCTGAGCTCGGTCATAATCGTTTCTGAAACACTCTCGCCGATCCAGTTCAGATCGGCTGCCTGCGATTCATTCTTGAGCGGAATAACTAGAATCGAAACGGAACTCGCGTAGAGCAGCGGCGTCGAGCCTGCGAGAAAAAAAAGGAGACGCCCAAACTGCACGTCTCCATATTAACAGGGGGGACGTCGATAACAACTGCAATTTCTGAGCCAAAATTCGAACCCGCTCAGTTATGCGACACGACTAAAGCCCGGCATTCGATTGGTGGTTCCCAGTCGAGCCTAGAATCACTTTCTTGTTAGTTCCACCAAGATGAATCTCTTCCATCTGGTGCTTATCGTTATACCTGATGCTAGTCGTATTGAATTTCGAGTTAGCGGTTTCAACCCGGGCGGGAATCTCCGTCACTTCTTTGTTATGTTTCAGTATTACTGCGTCGTCTTTAAGCTCTAACTTGTAGTCGCCGGGTTTCAAAGTCTTTCCGGCGGCTGTACTTTGTTCGAAAAGCGTTACGTGGTATGAGGACGCAGCGAACGCGGCCGCAAGCGCGAGCGTCGGGAAACACAAAAATAATTTCTTCATCGCGGAAGTGTTCTCCTCTTCAAGTAAGACGTGGAAGAAACCTTCCGCGCTCACTTCGAACTGATATACGAAGTACTCGCTAAAACGTTCCTGAGAAACGGAAATTTTTTTCGCTCTTCGAATGTTTGTGTCGTCCGGGAACGGACAGCGGAATCCCAAAAAAGGACACCGGTAACAGCCCATCCTGCAACCGATTCATGATCGTAACCGAGCTACAACCAAACGTTCTCGTCCACGCGGCCGAATCGCTAAATTGAAAAATGTGCCACCTGCGAATGTGCTTCCCTAACGACTGCCGGATCGGTTCCGAAGCCGTGAAGCCAATGAACATCAGATTCCGCGCGGAACCACGTCATCTGCCGCTTTGCGTATTGGCGGGTTCTAGTCTGGCATTCGCGGATTGCGGATTCGACACTTGCGGATCCAGAGATGACGTCGAGCGCCTGCCGGTAGCCGAGTGACTGCATGGGGTTTGAAGTCGGCGCATAGCCTTTCTCCAAGAGCCGCCTTGTTTCCTCGATCAGTCCGCGGCTGAAGATCTCCTCCGATCTGGCGTCGAGCCGGGAATAGAGCAAGCCGCGATCGGGATTTAAGCCGAGTTTCAAAAACCGGTAACCCCGCAAGCTATCCCGGGGCCGAGCCTGCACTTCCGCCACTGTCGTCTTTTCCAGGTACGCTATCTCGATCGCCCGAATTAGTTTTTGATGATCGTTCGGATGGATGTGTGAAGCAGCGATTTGGTCGCAGCGTTCCAGCAGGGAATGCAGCGATTGCGGGCGGCGCCGCGCTATTTCTGCAAGGCGGGCACGCAGGCGGCCGCAGCGCGCGGGGGCAGGCGAAAGGCCGGAAACGAGCGCACGTAGATAAAAGCCCGTGCCGCCGCAGATAATTGGCAAGCGGCTGCGGCGGGAAATTTCCTCGAGAGCAAGCCTAGCGTGGCGAGAATAATCTCCGGCGGTGAAGTTCTCGCCGGGTCCAGCCACATCAATAAGGTGATGCGGGATGCCGTTCCGTTTTGCCGCGGGCAATTTCGCGGAACCGATGTCAAACCCCGTATAAACCTGGACTGAATCGCAGTTCACAATCTCGCCCTGCCACTCTTTGGCTAGCGCAAGAGCCAGATCGCTCTTGCCGGAAGCCGTCGGTCCAAGAACAACGACGGCTGTTTTTTGAGCTGGCGTGCTCATTGGCGGTGATTATTTCGAACGTAAGAAGGCTGTCCGGGAGGTTCCCTACATTTCCATGCGAGACTTTCGCCCTTTTTATGCCCAGGCGGGAATTCGTAACTAGCCTACAGTCGCGATATAATTGCTAGCAGCGGCGACCCACAGTTTCCGATTGCCGCAACCTTTCGCGCGCTAGCGGTCTACATGTCTTGTTTTTTCTCCTCAAACCTCCGCACTGTACTTCTCAGCTTCACGCTCGCCGGCATTCCCGGAACCGTTTTTAGCCAACAAACTCCGGCCGCTAAGCCCGGCGATATTGACCTGAACGCTAAAGGCCCTATTAAGGAGGGCGCTTCGCCCCGGGCCGACGCATACTATCACTTTACGCTCGGCCACATGTACGAAGAAATGGCGGGCGCCTACGGAAACCGCAGCGATTACGTGAACAAGGCGGTGGAAAATTACCGTCTGGCGCTGAAAGAAGATCCGACGGCCACATTTCTGGTAGAAGATATCGCGGACCTTTACCGGCAGTCGGGAAGACTCCGGGAAGCCGTCGTCGAGGCGGAAAACGCGCTGAAAGCGAATCCTAACGACTTGAATGCGCGGCGCGTGTTGGCTCGCATCTATACACAGGAAATTGGGGATTCGCAAAGCAATCACATCGATGAAGGCGTGCTGCACCGCGCTATCGATCAATACAAGCAAATCACGGCGCAGGACCCAAAAGATGTTGACAGCCTGATTATGCTTGGCCGGCTGCTGAAGTTGACACAGAACACGGCAGAGGCTGAAAACGCGTTTCAAAAAGCGTTGGATCAGGATCCGGACAACGAGGACGCTATCAGCGGCTTGGCGATGATCTACGCCGATGGCGGAGACCCGAAACGCGCTTCAGCGTTGTTTGAAAAGCTCACGAAAAAGAGTCCGAACCCGCGCGCCTTCGCCATGCTGGCGGCCAGTTATGAGCAGATGCACGACTATGCGCTGGCGGCCAATGCCTACAGGCAAGCGCTGCAGCTCGACCCGAGCCGCGTTGAGATAAAAGACAGATTAGCTCAGGATTTAGCGCTATCGGACCAGCTGGACGACGCGCTGAAACTGTACCAGGAAATTGTCGCTTCGAATCCGCAAGACCCGGAGCCATATCTGCGTATGTCGCAGATCTACCGCCAGCAGAAGAAGTTCGACCTGGCGCAACAGGCGGGTGACAAGGCGAAAGCGCTGGACCCGGACAATCTCGACGTCCGCTATAACCAGGTACTGCTGCTCGAGATGGAAGGGAAAGTGCCGGAGGCGATCGCTGCTCTCAAGCAGATTCTCGATCAGACAGCGAAGAAGAATTACGAACAGCCGGAGAAGGCAAACCGGGCCATGATGCTCGAACGGCTTGGGCGCTTATACGAGAACGTCGAGGAGTACGATCAGGCGGTTGATACGTTCCGTCAATTGGCCGCGCTCGATCCTGACGTGGCGCCGAGAGCCGAAGCCCAAATTATCGATACCTACCGCACGGCTAAGGAGTATTCGAAGGCGCAGCAGGAATCCGATATGGCCGCGAAGAAGTATCCGAACGATCGCACGCTGCGATCGGAACGCGGAGAACTTCTTTCCGACATGAACAAGATTGACGCCGCGGTTGCCGAACTGAAAAAAGGCTTCGACGGGAACAGAGACCACGATCGCGAGACGTGGATTAGCCTGGCCCAGGTGTATGAGAAGGCCCGGAACTTTCCGGAAATGTCCAAGGCGCTGGATGAAGCTGCAAAGCTCACCGGTGACAAGGATGACAAGACGACGATCCAATTCATGCGTGGCGTAATGTTCGAGCGCCAAAAGAAGATGCCGGAGGCGGAGGCCGAATTCCGGAAGGTGCTGGCAGCTGATCCAGAGAACGCGTCGGCGTTGAACTATCTAGGCTATATGCTCGCCGACCAGAATATTCGGCTGCAGGAAGCGCAAGGTCTCATTCAGCGCGCATTGGACCAAGAGCCAAATAATGGCGCGTATCTCGACAGCCTGGGATGGGTTTACTATCGAATGAACCGTCTGGACGACGCGGAGCACGAGTTGCAGCGGTCGCTCCAGTTCTTCTCAAAGGACCCAACCATTCACGAGCACCTCGGCGACGTTTACTTCAAGCAGGGAAAGCTGAAGGACGCCATCTCCCAGTGGCAGACCTCTCTCGCCGAGTGGAACACAAGTACCCCCGCGGATCGCGAGCCCGATGAGATTGCGAAAGTGCAGAAGAAGCTGGAAGGGGCCCGTGTTCGCCTTGCGAAAGAGCAAGGCCCACGTCACGAAAACCAGTGAGCTCCTGAGGCGGCCAAAGGAGTGCTCAATATTTAGCCCGGCCTTTCGTTGCACTTGCGAGCGCCATACGGGTACTAGCGAAGCGAAGCATGCTCATTTTGCTTGCTTACCCGCCGGCGCTCCTATGCGTCCAACCCAAACGACCGCGGACGTCGCATGCTAGTTTAGTATCGGAAATGAACGTTTTCGGGGCGCGTCCTGCGTTGTCGAGGAGTTGAAAGAAAAAATGCGGAAGAGATTACCGAGGATTGCCTTTGTCGTGCTTGCGGCGGCACTCCCCATGGCTGTTCTCAGGGCTCAGAGTTTAAAAGTAGCGATCGTGAATGCGCAAAAATCCGTTGCCGATACTCAGGAGATTAAGAAGGCTCAGGCGGATCTAGCGACGAAGTACAGGCCGCGTCAACAGGATATCGAGAAGTTGCAGAACGATCTTCAAGAAATTCAAGCCCAATTGAAGGCTCCCAACCTCACACCAGAGAAGCAATCCCAACTGAGCGCCGATGGTACGTTGAAGCAGAAACAATTGCAGCGCTTGAGCGAAGACCTGCAACAGGATTTCAATCAGGACCGAGCCGACATACTAACTCGCGCAGGCCAGCGAATGCAGGAGATTATAAAAAAGCTTGCCGAGGAGAAGGGCCTGGACGTGGTGATTGATGTCAGCAACGCGCTCTATTACAAGCCAGCCCTGGACATGACGGCCGACGCGACGGCCGCCTATGACAAAGCGTATCCAGTCTCTGGATCGAAGTAACGGGCCGGCTTCTTTCGGGAGTTCGAGAGATGGAGGGTTACCTTGATTCGTACGGCGCCGGAGACGAGCGGCGAAACCGGCTGATAAAGGGCGCGGCGATCGCGATCATCGCAGCCCTTGTGATCGGCATAACAGCTTATCTGATCTTTGAGAACTTGCCGGAAAAGCAGGCCGTCACGCACTTTCTAGCGTTGGTGAACGCTGGCCGGTATCAGGAGGCTTATCGGACCTGGGGATGCAGCGCGGCGCATCCTTGCTCCGCCTACAGCTACCAGAAGTTTTTGGAGGACTGGGGCCAGCAAAGTCGCAAGGACTGGAAGATTTCGAGTGTGGACGGCTGTACTAACGGTGTCGTGGTGACAGTCAGTGCGCACGGGTCGGAACCGGAGCCGTTGTGGGTTCAACGATCGGACGACAGCATCAGCTTTTCGCCATGGCCGGAATGCCAGGGAAAAAAGTGGCGATTCCGGCAATTCTTCCGCCGGTTCGTCGGTGGCTGACCAGCATCGTGTCAGACTTTAGGCTGCGGCGGGGGAAGATCGCGCGCGGCACATTCCGACTGAAATCCGCCCCGCTTGTGCGAGCCGTCGCAAAAGGGTTTGTTGTCTGAAAGCCCGCACCGGCAGAGTGAAACGACGGTGCGCCCACCAAGTCCGAACGCGTTTCCTTGCGCATCCTGAATAGAAAAATCGCCTTCCAGACGGATGGGACCGTGATTCACCACGGTTACTTTCATACTCATTCCCCACGATGGTAACAGAGCCTTGTGTCTGTCTCCTCTATAATGGCCCGAAGGGTGAGTTTCGCGTGATCCAGTTCATTCAGGAGTCAGATAGAAAGCTGTTTGAGGATGCGATCGGGTTCGCGCAGAAACAGGTGAAGCGTCTGGTCGAGACCTATCCTGATTTCTATCCCATGTACACAAAGGCGGGAAAGTGGAGGCATGATGGACCGATTTGGACTCAGTGGTGCGATGGCTTCCTGCCCGGAATGATGTGGATTTTCTCCCGCTATCTTGGACACGACCGGGCGGATGCGAAGTGGTGGACAGATCAGGCCATTCATTATACGAAGCCGCTCGAAGGCCGCAAAGACGATAGCGATGTACACGACTTAGGGTTTATTTTTCTTTCGACTTACTATCGCTGGCACCAATTGACACGCGAAGCGAGTATTAAAGATGTTGTACTTCAGGCCGCGAAGACACTCGCGCTGCGCTTTAACGACAAAGGCCAATTTCTCAGATCTGTGGTCGCCGAAGACTCCATTTTCATCGACATCATGATGAACGTAGGTCTTATTTTCTATGCGGCGCGGGAACTCAACGATAAGAAGCTGCGCGATATTGCCGTCCGCCATTGCCTCACCACGCGCCGTTTTCTCGTGCGCGGTGACGGTTCAGTGGCGCATGAGGGGGTCTTCGATTTGCAAACGGGTGAATTTCTCCGGCAATCCACCCATCAGGGTTACAGGGGCGATTCGTGCTGGTCGCGCGGGCTCGCGTGGGCTCTGTACGGATTCGCGGCGTCGAACGAATATAGCCGTGACCCGCGTTTTCTACAGACGGCGGAATCTTGCGCGGATTACTACATCACACATACGCCGTCCAACGGAGTTCCGCCGTGGGATTACAATGCGCCGCTCGAAAATCGCACGCTTCTCGATACGTCGGCCGCGGCAATCGCGGCGTCGGGCCTGCTGCGCCTCTGCCGGCTGGTGGACGATCCTCTGAAGGGGCACCTCTATTGGTCAACAGCCATCCAGGTTCTGCGAACACTTTGCGCCAATTATCTTGCTGACGGTGACCCAAAGTGGGAAGGTGTCCTACGCGGAGGCGTGTACCACGTCCACAAGGGGTTGGGTGTCGATGAATCTGTTATGTGGGGCGACTATTTCTTCACCGAAGCACTGGAGCAAGGTCTGCGAGTGATGCCAGAAATCGGAAGAAAACAGATCGCGCAATAACTTTCTTACTAACAGCAGCGCATGTTCGTCAGAACCACTCCTCTGAAAAACACGCGGAAGACCGCTCCCTCGCGGTCTTGCAATTCTTTACGGCTTCTAATCGCCCGGCCTGATCACGGCGCAGGACACCGACTGGCAGAATCCCTATTCGCCGCTGGCAAGCCCTGACTTTGCGCCTGGCGAAGTCTGCGATGCACGTCCAATTCGCGCTCAGCTTGATCCCGTTGCCCGGCGCGCAGATAAGCCTGACCCAGCCGGTAATGCGCTTCAACTAGATCCGGATTCGCCTCAATTGCTTCCCGGTATTCCGCAATCGCCCCCTCATATTCGCCACGCTCGGCATAGAGTGTCGCGAGCTCGAAATGAGCATCCGCAAACGTCGGCTTCAACGTGATAGAGCGTTTCAGCAGTTCTTCCGCTTCTCGAGATTGCGGCCCATTGGGTTCGCCCAGCTGCATGCTCCTCAGACTGCATGCGTAGGCATAGTTCGCCTCCGCGTTGTCGGGAGCCATGTGGACGAGCCTTTTCATCTCCTCAACCTGCGCCTCCGTTGTTTCCGTCCCCGCATTGCCGAAGATCCGTGCCATGAAAATATAGCTAGCTCCGTTCGACGGGTCCATTTCCGCGGCATGTAAGAGGATTTTCAATGCGTCCGAAGAATTCCCCTCGCCATAGGTGGCGGCGCCCAGGCCAATCGTCAAAGGTACCGACTGCGGATGCAGGGTGACGGCTTCTCTGAATGCCTCGACAGCGCGATCCGAATGCCCCGTGATCACGAGCGCCGTTCCCCAAGCGAAGAAATTTTGTTCGCTGGGCTTGAATGTCGATGCCAGGCTGAATTGCTCCTCCGCGGAATCAAACCTTCCTAGCGCCTCCTCGGCAAGGCCCATCAGCATGAGCGCGGAGGCGTCTCGCGGGTTCAAGTTTCGCGCCTTCTCGAGATAAGACAGCGACTTTGCGGAGGCTCCATGCTCAAAGTAAAACTCGCCCGCCGCGAGATTGGCGCCGTAGTCATCCGGGCGTTGCTTAAGCGAATTGAGAATTTGACCTTCTTGGCTGCATGAAAGGTCGTTTAGGTGATAAAGGCGGCCCAGCACGCGATATTGCAGCTTCAACATGTCGCCAATCAGCGCCGATTGCGATTTCGCAACGGCGGAAGCCGAGTAGCCGCCGGAATCAATTGTTCCCTTGACGCCTACGGAGTGTAAGGCGGGCCCATTCTTGCCGGCTTCCGACGGGCTGTCCCGATTGTCGAGCGCGGGTGCATTCGAAGGATGCTGGGTCCCGCTCGGAGCGGGAGTTTGCGCCATCGCCGCGCTCAATATCACCATTCCACCGATAAAGCGCGAAAAGGACAACATCGGAGACTCCTACTGCGTCGACTCCTGCACTGCCTTTTGCACTTCCTGATTGTCTGGATGCCGCGTGAGAAAGCTCTTCAAAATGTCTTTGGCGTTCTGCTGCTGTCCAGTCTGCCTGTAGATCAGAGCGATATTCATGTAAGGACGATCATAATCGGGAGCCATCTTCGTGCACCGCTCGAAGCACTCGAGCGCTTTATCCTGGCGCCCCAGCCGCAGGTAAACAACTCCCAGATTATTCAACGCAATCGAGTCGTTGGCGCGAAGCTGAAGCGTTCGCTCCAGCTCCTGGCGTGCGTCCTCAAACTTTTCCTGTCCCGCCAACAGCATGCCTAATGCAAAATGGAACTCCGGATCGTTCGGGTCGACGGCAATGGCGTTTTCAATGGCTTTCTGAGCCTGATCCAACCGGCCTTGCCAGCGGTATAGCATGACCAGATTTTGCAGCGCCACAAGATGATTCGGTTTAGCTTTGACGGCTTGCTGAAAATATGGGAATGCGGCGTTATAGTCCTTCTGCTGACCCGCTACCGCGCCAAGGTTAGTCCACGCGTCGGCGTCTTGAGGATCTAAAGCGACAGCCCGCTCCAAATTTACTTTCGCTTCGGCCAGCCTTTGCTTGTTGAGATAAATGGTGCCGAGATTGTAGTAGGCCGGCGCATAATTCGGATTTGCCGCAATCGCGGCCTGAAAACTATCGACTGCGGCATCGGCGAATCCATTCTGAATGTAGGCGATGCCGTAAGTGAAGTAATTTCGCCGCGGCGGTCCGCCATGGTATTGTCCGTTGAAAGCCAGCGCCTTCTTCAACCGCTCGGTTTGATTCCTTGGAGCGTCCTTCCAATCCTTGAGGATATGTTCTGGATCCACTGGCCCCTGGTAAACCTTAACAATGGCAGACTGTTCATCGAGGAGAAACGATACCGGCGCTTCCAGATCGCGCCGCCGATCGAATAAATATCGACACAGAATGTTGTAGATGCTGGCTGTAGCCTCATCGGCCCGCAAGAGGGAAAACTGAACGTTGGCGGCGCGGCCATCCAGATTTATCGCGACAATCTGAACGGATTCTCTCCGGAATGCGTTCCATCCGGCTTGGAATTTGGCCAATTGATCGCGGCTCCTCCCGCAATCGCTCGCGATCATCGCCAGCACCAAAGGCCGGCCTCGAAACGCGCTTAAACTTTGAGTTCGACCGTTCGAGTCCGGCAATGTGAAAGCGGGGGCGCGAAGCGGCTCCACAAGCCAGGTCTCGAAGTTAGAAGGCAACTGTTCGCCGCGCCACTCGAAACGCTGCTGCTTCTTTCGTGGCTGCTTTAACCGAAAGGGCGTGGCTTGAAATTTCTCGGAGCCCTCCTCGATCGTGACGCGATGATTGAGCGGAACGTTCTCGAACGACTGCGTTCCGCCGCCAGGCCAGCGAACAGTGGCGCGAACGTTCCCTGAGAAAGATCCCAAGCCAAAACTTAATTCCTTCGTGTGTTGGGAGAGAAAGCCAGAGCCGGCCTGCAAGAACTTCACCTGCCGGGTTTCCGCTTCCACCGCCACCACCGCGCCAATTGCGTCACGATTGCTTTTGTTGCCGCGCAGCCGAAAGATGACCGAGTTCCCGATGGGATTCAGCTCGTTATGCAGAATCCGGAGCTGCGGCGTATTCCGATTCTTGAGAATCACCTCGAGCCTTCCATCGTGATCGAAATCCGCGAGCGCGAAGGCGCGGCTATCGTCGTCGAAGTCCAGGCCCAGAGGGCCGGAGATCTCGGCAAATGTGCCGTCGCGATTGTTTAGAAAAAATACATTCCGTTCGTAGCCATTCCAGGAGTGGTCCGATCGAATCAATTCATTGATTGCGTTCCACGCCAGCTCATAGTCCATCGAGCCGCTCCCGGTATCTAGCGACCGCGATACGATCTGCCGCCAAAAAAAGCTGGAAAGATCTTGCCGATTTGCTCCGGAAATAAAGCCATTGGTGACGTAAAGGTCGGCGAAGCCGTCGTGATCGAAGTCCCAGACATCGGCGGCCCACGACCAGCGTCCCATGGCAACATGCGCCTTTCGAGTGACATCACTCAGAGGCTGGCCGGCGCCCTCGTTCTGAAATAGCGAGTTGCCGGCGGCGTGCTTTCGATAAGCCTGCCGTATGCCGGAGTCAACGCCAGACAGAAAATATTCCTGCTCCGTCACACGTTTGCCCGCAACCGACCACATGTCCGCCACATACAGATCGTTGCGGCCGTCATGGTCGTAGTCGAACCACGAGACGCTCATTCCCGCGCCAAAATCGTCGACTCCCGCCTCGTGAGCAATGTCGGTGAAGGTGCCATCGCCATTATTCCGGTAGAAATTTTTTCGTCCAAAATCGTTGGCCACATACAAGTCGGGCCATCCGTTGCCGTCATAGTCGCACCAGCCGCAGGCGAACGTGAACCGGTTGTTATTCTGGTTCATGCCGGAACGTTCTGTAACGTCTTCAAACGTTCCGTCGCCGCGATTACGAAGCAGAAAATTCGGCGGCCCGTTTTGCGCATCGTAATAGGGCTTCGGATGCGTGTACTGGCTGAGGCCCTGATAATACGCGTAAAGGCAAAAGTAGATGTCCAGGAATCCGTCGCGGTCGTAGTCCGCGGCCGCAACACCAGTGAAGGTTCCGGCTGGAGGTTTCGCGAATTGAAACGCGTCGGGCTTCAGTTGGAACTTGCCGTGTCCCCGATTCAAATAGAGAAGTGGCCCGCTGGTTCGAACCACAAGAAGATCCTGCATCCCGCTATTGGTGAAGTCGGCAAATAGCGCCGAAGCCGTGCCGTCCAACAGCCCTAATCCGGTCGCGTCCGTGACATCTTCGAACGTTCCGTCGCCGCGATTCTTATAAAGCCTGTTCGGAAGTCCCGATGGCTGGCACACATAGAAATCGTCGAACCCGTCGCCATCGAAATCGCCTACCGCCACGCCGTTGTTGCCGTACACATCGACGCCAGCGGCGGCGTCGTAAATGGTTCGCCAATAATCCACGCCGCGCAGCATTTGTTGTCTGTAGGAAGCGTTCCCAGCCAGGCATTCCGCTGTTATTTCGATGAAGGCCGGACCCGCAACGCTCGCGCGCGTCTCTTTCACGGCCTGCCACCGGCGAATCCGCCACTCGCCCGACGAGCTACACTGCCATTCGAGTTTCCAATCGCCTACGCGCTCTTCGCGTACGTCTCTGCCCGAGTGAGCCACGATGTCGTAGCGAACCACCGTATCTACATCGAGAGGCGACTCGGCGCGAACTTTAAGGCTTGTGACTTGAAATTCTGCGCAAGCGATCTTTGTAATGCCCGAAAGATATTCTTTCCAGTTATTCAGAAATTGCTCGCGCCCTCTCAGTTCCTTCGCGCTGAATTCAATCGATGCTGCGCCCACCGCTCCCAACTTCCGCAAAGGAACGGCTTTGAAGTCTCGAAACGAAGAGAACACAACATCTTCGGCAATGAGATTCTGGGGCGCAGCGGCCTCGCGGCCCGGCGACCGGAGTGCTGCGCTCCATTGTCTTAGCAGCGCCTCGATCTCTGCGGCGTATTTTTCGCAAACAAACTGATCGCTTCCCGGCGGCAGCTTGGCGATGAACTTCTCTAAGCCAGGCGAAACCTGCGAGCGCGACTTGATTTGACAGGAATCGGAAGCGAAAGATGTCGACGAAGCCGCGATTGCTCGTGGCCTTGCGGTCACAAACATGGAAGTGAGTGCTGTGTCGACGAGAAACGAGCGCCGGGAAAATAGCTCGGACAAGAGGCTGTCGCGGGGACTCTTCATTCTTTTCGCTTACGGGCTCTTTCGCTCAGTAATCTCGAGGTAAAACTTGGCGTTCGGGTAATTTTCCTCGGCCGCTAGCGTAGCTTTGAATTCCCGAATGGCGCCCTCTCGATCGCCAGTTTCCCGCAACGCCATTCCAAGCCCAAAATGAACGCCAGGATCGCGGGGCCGAAGCAGAATCAGTTTGCGGAATTCGAGCGCCGAGTTTGTTGCATCGCCATTTTCCAGATAAGCAACGGCCAGATTATCGCGGGCTTCAAAATTGTCGGGCTGAAGCGCCAAGGCTCGTAAGAATTCTCCAATCGACCCCAGCGTATCGCCTCTCGCATTCAGCGCGCGACCCGTTTCATTATGACGCTGCGACGTTTCCGGCAGATTGTCCGGAGACTCGAGGGCCCCGCGCGCCGCTCCGGCGTCGCCTTTCTTCTCGAGCATGCGGGCTAAATTGAGTTGAGCTTTTGGTAACAGCGGGTTCAACGAAATGGCTTCCCGTACTTGAGCGATCGCTTCTTCAAACTGGCCGGCATCGGCAAGCACTAAGCCAAAATTGTAGTGTGCGATCGCGAAATCGGGCTTCGCCACAACCGCCGCATGAAGAGATTTCAAAGCACCTGCCCTATCGCCCTTCGCGGCCAGATCCAAGCCCACGTTGCTCAAATGCCTCGACTCGTCGGCCAGCACGCTTCGATGATTCAACTGCTCCACTTGCTTGAGTTCCACCTGGGCGGACGATTCATCGTGTTGGGCGAGGAAAAGGCGAGCCAACGTATAGTGGCCGTCTGCAAGATCGGGATTGCTTCGAAGGGCTGCTTCGAGCGCGCCGCGTGCCTCGTCGATCTTGCCTTCGCCCAGCAGGCATTTCCCCAACCGCACATGAGCCTCGGCATAATTGGGCTTAGAGGCAATCGCCAGCCGGTACTCCGCAATAGCCGCGTCGATTTGGGACGCCGCTTCCCGCGCCATCCCAAGGTTCAGATGAGCTTCCGCATAATTGGGCCACAGTCGAATCGCATGCTCAAACAACGGTACAGCCTCATCGGACCGCTTCATGCTAACCAGCGCCACTCCAAGCAGATTCAGCGCTTCCGGATACTCGGGTCGAATCTTGAGCGCGGCGCGGCACTCCTCCGCGGCTTGAGGCCAATCTAATTTGTCTTTCGGCTGAGCGATGAGGGTAAACGCCAGCCGGTAATGAGCCTCCGCGTAGTCGGGCTTGGCTTCAATTGCCCGCCGGAATTCGTCTTCTGCGTCCCGCATGTCGCCGAGCTGTCCAAAAATCAGGCCGAGCTGATAGTGCGCCCGCGGATCGTGAGGATTTTGTTTTAAGGCTGTTTGTATCTCTGAAATCGTTTGAGAAGACGCCGCTGCGGCCAGCAAACTTAAGCTGAGCAGGATAGATCTCATCGTCCGACCTGGACGTCTGCGAAGGCCGGGTAGGCCCGGCCACTACAAACCCCGTGAACCGCTGTAGGGGCGAGGCCTGCCTCGCCCAAAGCCCGGCTCAAAATGACAACTTTAATGCTAATTGAATCAATCGGGGCTGACTTCCGGACGCGGTGGATGTGATCACTCCGTAGCCCGCATTGCCAATTGTAGATCCCGGATTTCCAAAATTCGGGTGGTTAAAGATGTCGAAGAACTCACCCCTGAATTGCAGTCTCCATCGTTCGAGAAAATCGAAATTGCGGAACACGGAGAAATCGAGATTCCAGAAGTTTGGTCCGCGAAGGATGTCACGTCCGGCGTTCCCGTAGGTATACGGAGGCGACACCGCAAACGCGCTGGTGTTGAAATATTCCGCTAGCGTCGGATTAGAAAAGTTCGGATTGCCGACAATATCGGGCCGTTGCGATCCGCCGCCGACGTTTGCGTTATCGAAATTGATTCCTGGCGTATAGACTGTACCGCTGCGGGCGGAGAAGATGCCATTCACTTGCCAGTTGCCCAACACGGCCGCCCCGAGCCCGCCATTATTCAGGAATGGCTTTCCTTTGCCGAACGGCAGCTCATAACCCGGGCTGAACGTAAACACTAACGGCACGTCGAGAGGCGACGCTGCCTTTTCCGCGTTCAGATTGTATGGATTCTGAATACTGCACGCTTCCCAAAAATCGGCGCAACCACCAACGTCGATATTCTTCGACCAGGTGAAAGAGGTGATGAAAAACAGGCCGTCGCTAAAACGTTGATCGAATTGCGCCTGCATCGATTCATAGGAAGAGCGGCCAATGCTTTGAATCATCGAGAATGTACTGACGGCCGTCGGGCTCGTCATGTTCTGATAGGGCTGGCGAGGTTGAATTGGGCCGGCCGCCGGATAGAGCGCGAGGTTAAAAGGAACCTGGACAGGAACGCGGCTGCTGGCCGATCCGACGTAGGCAAGTGAAAACGTGGATGACTTGCCGATTTGCTGCTGAATTTCAAAGTTCCATTGTGAGGAATAGGAATTCTTGAAGTCTATGGCGAGAAACCCCGCGCCGCTACTGGGAAATGGAGTTGCAGGTATGCTGGTCGATAGACCCACAAACGGATTTTGCGCCGTGACGCCTGGAGTTACTCCAGCCAGGTTCAAGCTCGATACGCTTTGCGACGCTCCCGAAGGCCACGCGCCGCGCGCATTTTGCGCGGACTGGAGTCCTCCCGACCAATTGTCATAAAAGATGCCGAAGCCGGTTCGCAATACCGTTTTTGGAGTCAATTGATACGCCAGACCAAGCCGCGGAGAGAAATTCAAATAATCCGCGGCGGTGATTGAATTTCGATTCAGGTAAGTAACGCCCGCCGGAAGCGTGGAGGGCGCATCCACATCACCCTTCACCAGAAGCCATTGCGCGGTTGCCAGGTCGTAGGCCGCGAAGCGATTGTTCTTTTCCGTTACCGGCGAAGTGTAATCCCAGCGCAGCCCGTAATTGATAGTCAACTTCGGGGTGATGCGCCACTGATCCTGCGCAAATACGCCAAATACATTTGTGTGGAGCGAAACGCCGGAATTACCTAATTGCCGGCTGGCGCTATTAGGCAGTCCCAGCAGCATGCTCGCAAAACTGTCGCCGCCCGACTGCGTCGCGGGATTCCAGGTCGCCTGCTGGTTGTAGCTTTCGTTATCCTGCGCCCAATTGGTGTACATCCAGGTCTGATAGTAAGAGGCGCCAAATTTCAGGTTATGGTTGCCCGCTACCTTCGAAACGGTTCCCGAATACTGCGACAGATATTGAGGCCCAATCGGTCCCCAGCCTGTGGGTACCGAGAAATAGCCCTGACTGAGCCCAATGCCCGGCGCCGCAGGAGCCTTGATGTCTCCCGGAAAGAGCGTGAAACCTTGACCGAGCCCCGAGGCATCGAAAGCCGCCGTCGGATTCGGCTGCACATTCTGCTGCGCGTGATCGAGCGAATTGTATCCCAGAGTCAACTGTGTCACCAGGGTCGGACTCACACTGTGAACCCAGTTGATGCCGGCGTTTTTTCCGTCGAACCCGTTCACAAAAGGCGTGCCGGGTAGTGAGCTTGGCGAGGAACTGGTGGCATTGCTCATCATGAAGTGGCCGAAGAACGTGTCGCGCGAACTCGCTGTGTAGTCGACTCGAATCCCGCCCTGGTCCTGATTGACCGTGCTCGATTCCGTGTTCAGAAAATTGTATGGCGACCCGGCTACGAAGTAATTCGGCAAGGGAACGAACGCCTTTGTGTAGGCGACCATCCCCGCGTTGATAAGCTGCGCAGGAATCTGATTTCCGGCAAATGGTTGAGACGTCTTCGTTGCCGAATTGTATGTATACGGGTTGTAAATGGTATTGCTAATGCCGCTGAAATCTCCGTTCAATTGCTCCTGCGTCGGCACCAGCGTGAAGTTATTCGCTGCCTGTGTATAGCGGTACCCATCGTAAAAACCGTAGAAGAACATCTTGTCGCGAATAACCGGGCCGCCGAATGTCCCGCCGAACTGATTTTGCCGGTAAATTCCCGTAGTCGGCGCGAAGAAGTTGCGCGCGTCCAGATCGTCGTTTCTCAGAAACTCGTACAGTATTCCGTGAAAGCTGTTGCCACCGGATTTGAGCGCGACATTAATCGTTCCACCGGTCACTTGTCCGAATTCCGCCAGATCGGTATGCGTCTGCTCCTTGAACTCCTGTAGAGCGTCGATAGACGGGCTGATGGAAAACGTACTGAAGAACGGATCGGTCGCGTAAACCCCATCCATGAAGAAAAGGTTGCTTCGGTTTGTTCCGCCATTAATGGAAGGCGTGGTCGCTCCGGAGCCGATCGAGGGCGTTGCGCTTTGGGAAACGCTGATGGGAACAGTGCCAGGAGCCAGTTGCAAGAGCTGGGCGAATTGACGGCCATTGAGCGGCAGATCGGCAGTTGGCCTTTGCCCAATGACGGTGCCCAAGCCCGCTGTGGTTGTCTCGACCAGCGGCACTTCGCCCGTTACAGTCACTTGCTGCGATGTCGACCCAAGTTGCAGCGTTACATTGACGGCCGCTACCTGATTAATTACCAGCTCGACTCCAGAGTTCTTAACCGTTTGAAACCCGTCTTTCGAGATCGTGACGTCGTACTGGCCGGGCTGAAGCAAAGGGACGGAAAAAGCGCCGTCGGAGTTCGTCTGCACTTCGCGGCGCACTCCACTGGCCACGTTTTCGACCACCACTTGGGCGCCAGCCAGATTGGCCCCTGTTTGGTCCTTCACTGTACCCGCGATAGTCGCAGTGTTGATTTGCGCCTGGCTCGGGAGCGATAGAAATGCCGCGAAGAAAGCCATCAGTACAACGGAGATCCGGCAGGATCGTAGCGAAGGCGCATCCGTACTTTCAACTTGGAAACTCATAATCATCCAACCTCATAGAGAGCGACCGGGGCGAATGACGCCCAACGAGAAACAACTGTCTGGCTGAAGATATAACACGGGATTTTGGACAAGTCAACGTTTTCTTTACGTTAAAGTTAACGTTTAAAGTCGGCGTCCGAAATGTCACCACGCCTACGTTGGCGATTCGCCCTTGCCAAACCCCATCGTCATTCAAAACGAAGAGCACGAGTCGGATCAACGCGGCTGGCGTGCAACGCGGGAACGAAGCCCGCAAATGACGCAACCGCGATCAGGGCGAACGTGGACAAGAACATCGTCAGCGGATCGTGAGGCGCGAGGCCGAATAGCTGATTGCGAATCAGACCGCCAAGGGCAATTGATAGCGGAAGACCTACCAGTACGCCGGCTGCGATCAGAACCAACACCTCGCGCATGACGATCCAAATGACATTGTGTTGCTGCGCGCCTAGCGCCATGCGGATTCCGATTTCGCGCGTTCGCCTGGCAACCGTATACGCCATGACCCCGTACAGACCAATCGTGGCAAGCAAAGTCGCCAACATCCCAAAAACGGTTGACAAGCTAGCCACCAGGCGCTCGTTTCGGAGGGAAAGATCGACTTGCTCATCGATGGTTCTCATGGCAAAGACCGGAACGTTCGGGTCCAGCTGGTGCACTTTGTACCGCACCTGGGACATCAATTGTTTGGGATCGAGGCTGGTGCGGACGTAAACCGTCATTCCCCCGAAATGCCGTCCGGCCAGATAAGGTATATACGCTTGAACCGGAATGTCGTCCCGCAGATTCGTGTATTTGACATCCTTCACGACGCCTATGATTTCCATGTCGGTCTTAGTGCCTGGGTCCGATCCGAAACCGAGATGGAGACCAATTGGACTGCGGCCGGGAAAAAATTTCTTAGCGAAGCTCTCGTTGATCATCACCGCGGTGGGGCTGAAATCGTCGGGGTCCGGTCCGTGCTTAATCCGCTGCGTGTCGCGAAGCGTGAATTCGCGGCCTTCTACAACAGGAATGCCAAGCGTCTCAAAGTATTGCGGGCCGATGGAATTCATGTAAGGCTCGGCTCCCTGACCGGGCTTCGGAGAATAGCCTTCAACGGTCATAGAACTGTCCCATTCGTCGCCATCGAGAATCCTCACGGATGCCAAAGCCACGGATGAAACCCCCGGAGTTGCGCTAAGATCCTCCGTTAATCGCTGGTAGAACGTCTTCGTGCGTTCATCGCTATAAGCGTTGAGAGAAGGATCGACATTAAAGCCGATGAGGCGTTTGGGAGAAAAACCCGGGCCAAGATTCCGCAGATTCGCAAGAGTACGCAGGAACAATCCCGCGCCTATCAGCAATAAAAGTGAGAGCGTAACCTGCGCTGCAACTAGTAATTTCCTCATCCATACGTTGCCGCCGCCGGCTACCGACCCCGCTTGATCCTTCAGTGTAGGAGCCACGTCGGCAGGCGCGCTGTGAATGGCAGGAGCTAGTCCGAAAAAAATTCCGGTGACAAACATCACGCCCAGCGTAAAGGCGAGAATACGAGCATCGGGAACCGCCGAGATGACCGCGCCTTCGCCCGCGTCGGCCGGCAAATATACAGTGAGTAATAGACGATCGGCCAAAAAAGCGAAAACGAGGCCGACGATGGCTCCAAAACCGGAAAGCATCAGGCTTTCTATCAGCAGTTGGCGAATGATACGCAGGCGGCCTGCTCCGATCGCCAGCCGGACAGCCATTTCGCGTTCCCGGGTGGCGGCTCGAGCGAGCAAAAGATTGGCTAGATTCGCGCAAGCGAGTAGTAATACGGTGCCGGTCAGACCCATCAACACCAACAGTGGCGTGCCCAAAGACATGCGTAGGTATGAGCGGCCTTGCGAGCCGGGCAGAACGTCAATCTGGTTTTTCAGAAACGCTCGCCGGTCATAATCGGAAGCGTTGCGAAATGCGGGTTGCTTGACCTCCATTTCGAGCATGCTGTGCATAAAGGGCTGCAAGGAAGCCTTCGCTTGCCGAATGCTGACGCCGGGTTTTAATCTTCCGAACGCGTTCACCCATCGCTGGCGCCGGTCCTTCATTCCGTCCCAGAAAGGCGTCATTTGCGCTTTCATCATTACCGGAATGAAGACCTTGGTCGTATGCCCGAGTTCCACTCCATCAAATCCCGGATGTGCGACACCGATGACGGTCATGTTGCGCCCGTTCAACGCGATGGTCTTACCGATCATGTAACGATCGGAAGCGAAACGTGTCTGCCAAAAACTGTAGCTAAGAACTGCGAACGGCTCACCGCCCGGAACGCGGTCCTCATCCTGCGTGAATGTTCTGCCGATGGCAGCCGTGACACCAAGCACCTGGAAATACGAACCTGAAACGAGTTCGGCCGCAATCCGTTCCGTCCGGCCGCCATACCCCATGCCCGTTTCAAGAGGGAAGCGGCAGAACATGCCCGAAAACACCTGGTTATTGTCGCGAAAGTCGCTGTACATGGGATACGAGAGCGCGTGCATCCCCCAATTGCTTCCGTAATGCATGCCCCGCATGCTCAGCAACACAAGCTGCTCGGGATGCTTTACAGGGAGAAGACGTAACAGCACCTGATCGAGGAGGCTGAAAACAGCCGTATTCGCGCCTATACCGAAGGCCAGCGACAGGATGGCGACCGCGGTGAAAAGCGGCGCGCGGCGGAAGCCGCGAAGAGCGTATCGAACGTCATTCCAGACGGAGCTCATAATGCTCGCTTAGACGTCGCTAGATGCGCTTTTGTTGGCGCCCAATCAAGATTTCTCCAAGTTACTCAATTCCATGAATTCGGAGTGCGATGAGCTGATCGAGCGTCAGATTATGCACGCCGCGGGAGCGGAGCTCCTCGATATACTGCGGAGTCACGCCATGAATGCGGCACGCAATCAGCTTGTCGGGCTCAGGATGCGCATAGCCCAAACGAGCAAGCTCGCTTACAAACTCGGGTGTAACGCCGTGAATCCGAAACGCGATCAGCCGGTCCGCGTCGCTCGTATCAATTCCAGCTGCCCGAAGGCTTTTCACGAACTCCGGCGACACGCCATGAATTCGGAACGCGATCAGCTTGTCGTTATCCGTGGTATTGATGCCGGCCTCCCGCAAGCCTTCAACAAACTCGGGAGACACGCCATGGATACGAAATGCAATCAGCTTGTCGCTTTCACTGACGTTCAGCCCCGCCGCGCGCATGTCGTGTATGAATTGCGGCGAAACACCATGAATCCGAAACGCAATCAGTTTGTCGGCGTCGAGTCCCGTTACGCCCTCCGCTTTCAATCCGCGCGCGAATTCAAGGCTGACATCGTGAAGGGCGAACGCAAACTGCCGGTCGTCCGTTACGCCGGGGAAGCCAAGAGCCGCCATCTGCTCGCTGTATTGTGGATTCGTTCGAAAAGTGAAAAGTCCCGCCCCGGCGCCATTATCAACAAACCCCTCGCAATCAAACGTGCCGGCATCGCGAGTAATGTTGAAGCGCACGTCATGCTTGCCGGGTGTTGACCAATCGAGGCCGTGAAATTCGCTGATTCGCCAGTCGGAGTTCGAACTGAAGTGACGGCCTTCGCCATCCGAGCTTTCCACTGAAAACTCTACCCGATCCGGAAGAACCGATTTATTTAACGTCCATTCGCCTTTTTCCACCGCGCCGAACGCGACGTTCGGAACCGCTGAAAGAACCAAAGACACAAAGCACGCAACGAGCGAGCGACTATGTAGAGAACGCATGGGGAACCGTCCTTTATTGAACTTGCTGATTAGAAAACGTCGGCGTTCTTGAGCGCGATCAGCTGACGGAGAGTCAGGTTCTTAAATCCATGGCTGCGGACTTTCTCGATAAATTCTGGAGTGACGTCCTGCACTTTGGCGCCAATATAGTCGCGCACCTTCAAATCTCCTAAACCGGCGGATTTCAACGCGCGAATATAGTCCGGCGTTACATCCTGCACCTTCATGCTGATAAGTTCATGCACGCTGGGATTCAGGCCGGTGGCCCGAATACCGCGAATATACGCCGGATCTACGTTTTGGACTTTCATGCCAATCAGCTCATGCACTCTGATTTCGCCCAGCCCGGCACTCTGCATTTCGCGCACATAGGCCGGCGTAATGCCCTGCACTTTCATGCCGATCAGTTCGTGCAAGGTGGGGTTTAGGCCCGTCGCTCGCATTTGCTTCACGTAATCGGGCGTGATGCCCTGCACTTTCATTGCAATCACATCGTGAACGCTGGGATCGAAGCCAGTAGCGCGCATCGCGCTGATGTAGTCGGGCGTAACGCCCTGAATCTTGAGCGAAATAATTTCGTCAATCGTGAGATCCTTCAGCCCCGCGGCTTTGAGACCGTCGATGTAAGATTCGCTCGAAGAAGAGCTCGCTGACGCCGCATTTGGCGCCGGTTCGGTCTGCGCAAGCTCCTCCGTTCTCAAAACAGGTTCAGCCTTTGGCCTGGGAAGTGCAACAGGCGCGGGTGTAGGCGATGGCAGCGCCTTCACCTCCGATTCCTCACTCGCAATGGTTGCTGCTGTAGCGGCAGCTGCGGACAGGGGCGCCTCCACCCGGTGTGGAGGAAAGTCGTTACTCACCGATTGCCAATCGGTCCTGGTGACGACGGCGGCAGCCACCAGCACGCCTGTTGCGCACAGGATGCCGAGCACGGCGAAGCCGGCAGTAGAAATAGCGCCAGCCGTGCTCTGGGGACGCAGCAAACGTACGATGCGTGCCCTCAGGACTCCACCTGTCGCAGCCAAAGCCCACTCGGGTGTTGCGCGCGCGGATTCGAGTAATGTCAGCGCTCTCGCATACTCGGTTGCGTTTCCGCATACCTCGACTGAGATATCGTCGCAGCAGTTCTCACGTTCGTTGCGGATAACTCGATTCACCCACCAAACCGCCGGGTGGTAGAAAAGCAGCGTTTCTGCGGCCACTTGAAAAAGGTTGACGAAACAATCAAGGCGCTTGATATGCGCGAGCTCGTGAACAATGACAGCTTCCAATTGTCCAACTGACAAACCGCTGATAGCGCACACCGGCATCAGCACAACTGGCCGGAACCAACCCAGGACCGAGGGCGTATCCATTGCCTTCGACTGTAAATAGCGTATGCGCCGGTTCAACCTAAGGCGCTGCTCTAATATCCGGCACTTCTGAATCAGCTCTGCTGACAGCGGTTCTACATGCTCCCGGCGAAGCCGCGCGAGCAGCACCCATCCGCCCATCGCGCGAAGGCTGAACAACAGCACGCCGCCTAGCCAAAAGCCAGCGCACCAACCCGGCCAGGTGGCGGAATAGAACGGCTCCAGCCTGTTCGAAGTTTGGAGACCGTTCGCTGTAGACGCCGGGTCCTCAGCTGCTTGAATCCCGGGCGCGATTTGGGGATTCGAGGCGCCGCTGTTTGGCGCTCTCAGGATCGCAAAAGTCAAAACAGGAACGATCAGCATAGCGGCCAGCGTGCAAACAGCCAGTAAGTAGCGGGTTTGCGCACGCCGGCAGAACGCCACCGCGGCAAACAAAAGCAGAGCGAGCGCCAAACCCTCCCACAAGAAGTGAACGAGCGTAAGGCCAACGATGCGCGCCGTTCCGCCTTCGAGCCATGTCATTACCCAGTCAATAAGACCCGTCACTTGGCCCTCCCTTCGTACTCATCCAGGAAACGGCGAATTTCGTCGATCTCGGAACGAGAAGTCCGCTTGTCCGAAAGCGCATGCATCATTAACTGACTGGCCGATCCGGCGAAGGCTTTTTGCAGCAGATCGCCTACCAGTTGCCGCTTGGTCACTTCGGCAGGTTGCCTCGCCTCATATACGTGGGAGCGCGAATCTTCGTTCCGTGTCACCAGACCTTTGGCAGCCATTATCTGAAGCAATTTGAGAACGGTGGTGTATCCCATTTGCCTCGTTTCTGCCAAAACATCATGCACTTCCCGCACAGTCGAGGGGCCTCGCTCCCATAAGACTCGCAAAATGCCGAGTTCCGCGGAAGTGGGCTTCCAGTCGTCTCGAACCGCCATGCAGAGATCTTACTACGATGGACTTCGTAGTGTCAACGAAGAATTTCGTAGTTGGCGATCGCTAATGCCAAGGCGCGAAATCCTGTCGCCACAGCGCGGACATTCGACGATTCCGTAGCCGTAAATGTTCTCAGGAGATGGCACCACCTCGAGGTCGCAATCTAGACACCAGATCCACTTTGTTATCTACGTACATCATCGCGGATGCCCGGGACGTACCAGCCACTCGTCATCTTTCTAACCCCGCTAAATACGAGCGGCGCCTCTTTCGCGATTACAATTGCTTCGAATGCTCCTGGAACGACGTTTACGGTGTCTGGGACTGGATGCGCGGCCGGTACTTACAATGCGGCGGCAACTCTCACCTGGACGGCCGGAGCGCAGTGCACCGTGAGCCTGTCAGCTTCGGGCAGCTTCGCTTTCTCCGGCTGGAGCGACGGCAATACTACTAATCCCCGCACGTTCATCGCTCCGTCAAATGCTGCAACTCTCAACGCGGAATTCAACGAGCAGCCGGTTCAACGGCAGCGGGATGCGCTTGGACCGCAACATCTAACAATTCCGATTGGCTTACCATTACTACCGGCGCCGGCGGCTCGGGCAGCGGGTCCATCGCCTTTCAGGCAGATGAAAATTCCGGAGCGTATCGCGTTGGTACACTCACCATTGCCGGCTAGACGTTCACAGTCAACCAGGCGGGACTGCAATCGGGCGATCCTCAACAGACGTTCCCTGTTGTGTGGAGGCCGTCCGACGGCAATTGGTGGAGCCTTTCGAATTACAACAACGTAATCGTTCAGCAATGGGGCATGGCCGGCGATATCCCGGTTCCTGGCGATTACGATGGCGATGGGAAGATCGACTATGCCGTGTGGCGGCCGTCTACCGGCGAATGGTTCATCATCCCAAGTAGGAATCCCGGTTCTCCGATCGTTCAGCAATGGGGCGCGAATGGTGATATCCCGGTTCCCGGCGATTACGATGGCGACGGGAAAACCGACTATGCCGTGTGGCGGGCCATCCTCGGGCACTTGGTTCGTCATTCCAAACAGCGACGCGAGCAATCCGATTCTGCAGCAATGGGGTGCGCAAGGAGACGTCCCCCTGAGCCGAACACCGCAATAAACAATTGGGGGATATACCGCTCACCAGCTTAGTCCGCCGTAACCACTACCGAACAATCTTCGCGGCTGGATTCGGGGAACGGCGTCGAGCTATCGCCCCCCAGGTGCATAGACGTTCTAATAGCGTTTGTAATTTGTCGGGAAACGGGGATCGAAATCGTTAAGAATGGTTCCAACGATGCGAGCGCCGTCGGCTATGAGGCGCTCGGTGGCAATTCGAGCGCTCTCGCGATCTGTCGCGCCTGCCCGGAGCACCAGCACGACTCCATCGGCATGCCAACTGAGGAGTCGGGCATCCGCAACCGGGAGAATCGGCGGGCTGTCGATTACGACGAAGTCATAATGCTCTCGCAGCAGACTGAACAGATCCGCTATCTGGGTGCCAAAGAGCTGATTCGCGGCCTGGATCCTGACCGAGCCGCCGGTAAGTATGAAAAGCCCGGGGATATCGAGCTTCCTCACATAGTCCGATAACTGAATTTTCCCGCCTACACTCTTCTCCAAAAGGAGGTCGCTCAAGCCGCTCTCATCGGGAATCGAAAACACCTGGTGCAGCCTGGGATTAATGAGGTCCGCATCCACAAGAAGGACCTTTTTCCCCACTGAGGCCAACGTAAGCGCCAGGTTTGCCGCCATAGTGGTCTTCCCTTCGCGAGGGGACGGACTCGTCACAACAAGAATGCTGCTCTTGAGTTGTCCTTCGCCGGAAAACACCAGTGACGCAAGAATCGCGCGAAAAGAATGGACAATGAGAGACCCGCCCTGGTTGTTACCAGCGGCCTGTGGCCGAAATTGACCGCGCATCATCGCATGTTCGGCTCCTTTGCCGGCCTCTCCATTTGGCAGTGAAAGATTGTTCCTGCGCCAGGCCGGACCAGCTTCGATCGAAGGTACCGCGCCGAGCTCCGGAACGTGTAAAAGCGATTCGATTTGTCCGGGAACCCGAAGCCTGATGTCCCACCGATCGCGAATGAAGACGTAGATGACTCCAAGTAAAATCCCGCTCAGAATTCCGATCAACGCGGTAAAGGCAGGTTGTGGTTCAAACGGATGAGTCGGCACTTCCGCGGGATCGAAGACCGCTGCGCTGCCGGTGTGCATCGCCGAAGCCATGCTGACGTTTTTTAGCTTCTGAAGCATGGAATCGTAAAGCTGCCGGGTGCTCTCCACCTCGCTCTTCAAGATGTTGTAGCGGCTTGCCTTGGCATCCTGCGAGGAGACAAGCGCGGCCTGCCGCGAGTAAGCCTGCGAGAGCAGAGCCTCGCGCCGACGTGCTGCTTTGTAGTTGCTATCGATCTGGCTCAAAACCTCGGTTCGCTGGCTCCTCAGCGCGGATTCCAGTTCGTTGACTTGAGCCTGAAGCTGCTTAACTTTATAGTGATTTGGAGTATAAAGGGACTTCGCCTGAGCGAGCTGCTGCCGGACATCGTTCAGCTTGAACTCATAGTCCCGAACCGGGCCGCTTTCCGTTAGCTGAGCAAGTCCTTCGGGGGTGGTTTTCTCGGCTAGCTCGTATGTCGATTGCTGTCGCATGCGATCGGCTTCCGCTTGGGATAGCTCAGCCTGTAACTGCGTGAGTTTCGCCTCGGCGACACTATTCTTCTCATCCGTAAAAAGGAGCCCGGCGGATTGTCCGTATTTCTGCAGCTCATCTTCCGAGGACTGAAGCTTCGTTCTCAGGTGCTCGGATTCGCGAGTCAGCCATTCCTTCAAGCGTTGAACCGAACTCAAGCGGAGCTCAGCGCCCTGCTCAATAAACTCATCGGCAAGTGTATTGGCGAAATCGGCCGCAAACTGCGGGTCATGCGATGTGTATTCGATGGTTACGACGTGAGAATCTCCGCGACTGGCGGCAATCTCCAAGTTGCTTCTGATTTCGGCGACGGCCATTTCTTTCGGGGTTTCTGGCGCCGGCGGAGGCAGTCCGATCTTTTCGCGCACGTAATCGAGGAAGCCCAGCTTAGCAGTGGGCCGATACTTTTCCACCATGTGCAGACGCGTCGCGACGCGCTCCAAAAGCGCGTTGCTTGTAAGCTCATCGAGCTGGGTCTGTAGATACGAGTCTGGGGTATTTCCGCGACTTACCGGGTCGATGTCGCTTAATTGTAAAAAGTTGTAATTCAGCACCTCGATCTCAATAGAAGTTCTCGCTCGATAAAGCGGAGGCTGAAAGAGCGATACGAAGAACGCCACCGATCCGCAGGCCAACCCCCACCCGAAAATGAATTTCCTGCGAGGCCAGACTAGTTTCCACAGGCTAGCGATTAGATTGCCGCCCGATTCCGGGTTAGCAATCGAGTCGAAGACGCCTGGACCCCAATTGTCGTCGGCACGATTCGCGGGCAACCCGTTATTTCGAAACTTTGAAACCTGATTGTTGATCATGAGCTTCCTGGCTCTTTTTATCGCCAGATGGTTGGCGCGCAAAGGCTGCAATTCGTGTGCCGTCTTAAGGTTTTCTACAGGATCGTAATGAAACAACCAAGGGCAGTCAAGGAATAAAATGAAACAGCAATGCCAGGTGAATCGGTCTTCGTGCTTCGCCGTCATTATGAGCGTGAAGTAATACCTGACAACCGCAAGGCATACTAGTACTACCTGCGTCTCTGAGAGTATGCCGAACGAAGGCGAAGTACAGCGACTCCGCAGGATAAATAAGGACCACTTAATTTTGGGTGTATGCAGTTTTCTTTTAAAACCAAACGTGTAGTCAAAGCGAACACCGGTGTACTCTGTTGCGCCAATTCGTAAAGATGGCATTAACAAGTACCTAGGGCTTTCTGGTACACGATCAGGCCGTATAGGTGGACTCAACCGCAACACGTAAGACATGTATGGGTTAATCATTGATTCAGTCAACCCTGGTTAGTCCATTTACGTATTGAATCCATCTGTCAGGTCTGAGCCATGCCAGCCAGCCACATCGAAATACCGCTTCGGCTAGCCTCACGACGGGAGACGGCCGCCAACCTGTTCGTAACGCTGCCATTCCTCGGCCTTTTTCTTGTCCAACTGATCCATCATCAGCCTTGGCAGGATGAGCTGAACGGCTGGGGTATGGCCATCGTCAGCCACAACCTCCCTACCCTGTATCACTACGTTCACTACGAGGGGCATCCCAGCCTCTGGTATCTGCCGTTATGGATGGCAGCCCACTGGACGCATTCCCCTTGGGGCATGACCTGCGTTCAAGCGGTCATTGGGACCGGCATTTACCTCATCATCGGCCTGCTGTCGCCTTTCTCCGTTCCGGAAAAGCTGCTGCTGTTTTCGAGCTACTTCGTTTCTTTTGAATACACGGTCATAAGCAGGGATTACGGACTTTGTCTCCTGCTGGTCCTGGTGTACGCCTATGTCCGGGCGCGGCATCCGGAAAAGTTAGTCTTACTTGCCTGTCTGCTTGGGCTGATCGCTAATACAGACATGGTTGGCGTCATTCTGTCAGGCGCCCTGGTCCCCGAATACGCTGCCGCCGTTCTTTTTGCTACTCCGCGTCAGCCGAAACCGAGTTCGATACAGTTGTGTACAGCCTCGGCCGTCTACATTGCTCTCCTCGGCTTTTGCGTCTGGTCTCTTAGGCCTGCCGGTGACATAAGCGCGCGCATGTATGGACACCTATTTTCCGAAGCCACCAGCCTGAAGCACCTTCGTCATGTTGTCGCTGCCTTCACGGCAGTTCCGCTTTTCCCGATCTCCTCGAAGTTTCCGGATCATTTCTGGGGCTACAACTCGAGCGTTCACTCTTTGTACTTCTGGCTGGCGCCGCCCTTTCTTGTCATCGCGATCTATTTTCTTTTTCGCCGGCAAAGAAATTTGTTGATTCTGATCGGCGTTACGGCAGTGGGTTGCATCGCTTTCTTTCAGCTGATCTCTCCCCAACCTGCGGTACGGCATGTTGGCGTTATCTTTATGGCTTTTGTTCTAGCGCTTTGGCTATCGCGCCAGCGGAACCCCGCCATTCCAAAAATAGCGGCGCTCCTGCTGGCGGTGAATGCCGTCGCCGGAATACTAGCGGTTTAGGGCCAGTGGCATCGCCCGTTTTCTAACGCATCCGCTACCGCCGGGTGGATTCGCTCGCATGGTCTTCGAAACGCCACACTGCTTGGCTCAACAGACATGGGCACTGCCGGCGTCGCCGCGGAACTTGAGCGCCCGATTTATTTCCTCGATTGCAATTGCGCAGACACTTTTATTCTCGGCAGCAGCCGCCGCGATAGCTTCGATAGCGCTCAAGTCGTGCCGCGGATCGTAGCGGCTGGGCGACAGATCCCGTTGAACGGCGCAATTCTGATCCTTACGAGGCTACTCGATGGACCTGAATTGCACGCCTTGGGCCAGAATGGCCTTTCCGCCGTGCAATTGACGCAATTCACAGGGGCGGAAGTTTTCGGAGAAGACTTTTTCCTGTATCGTCTGGAAAAGCCGGATTTCGAACCCCGTCCCGTTCGGGAAGCGACTCGGAACAGGATGCAACTCCAGAGCCCGAGTCCGAGCGGACCCGTGTATCCGCTGTGATTCGGGGTTAAATATTTACACCAAGATCAAGCAATCGCTCCTGACTACGCGTTCTTTCTACGTTAGAGAGATATCCTGTTAGTCTCGTTTTAATGATCGATGCGAATCTTGGCGAGTGCCTTCGCAGACTGCGAGAACGCCAGAATATGTCTCTCCGAGCTCTCGGCGAGGTGACCGGCTTCTCGGCCAGCTTTTTGTCGCAGGTCGAGAACGGGCAAGCCTCTCCATCTATCTCGTCCATGGAGAAAATCGCCGCCGCCCTGGGCGTAACGCTTTGGCAGTTTTTCCAAGTCGCAGAGGTGCCGCATGCCAATATCATCCGAGGGGAGAACCGGTCTCTGCTAACACTCGAATGGTCGAAAGCCGAGGTTGAGTCTTTGGGCTTTTTGGGCGATGGCAGCCGGTTTCAAGCAGCCCTCGTCAGAATTAAGCCGGGAGGCATTAGTGGAAAGCACGCGCGTCCCTCGATGAATGACGAGTTTGTTTTTGTGTACGAGGGCACCGCGATTCTGGCCCTTATAGAGGACGGACGGGACGAGCTCGTTCATGAGGGTGATTCGGTAACGATTCCGGCCGGCGTGAACCGCCAATGGCGCAACGAAGGGACAGAAGACGTGCAGTTGGTAATCGTCTCGGTAAAGCCGCTCTTCTAGCAGCATTTATTCAAGAACACCAGGGGCCAACGTTTTCTACTTGCGCGCCCCGGGAGTGGTACCCTTTAAACGCGACTGCCGCGTTTTCGCGTGCTTCCGCTTGGGTTTCACAATCTTGAATGTCCCGCTGCCCAGATATTCCGCCTCATAAATGTTGGGCTTCTGCTCAATTTTGGACGACTGGGCGTGTGCTTCCTTGCTCACCGATCGTTGACCTCACCTTCGATGCTTCCATCGCAGACTGTTTCTATCGCGACTCCTTATTGTAGCCTGCGATAAGATCGAAAGAGTAAGCTCACAAGCGCGAATTGTCCTCTTTCGAGCGATGGGAAGTGTTTTTGTGTGCGCGGATGCGAGATCTTGCACGTACGCGAGACAGTGCTTCATCTGTAAACCTGGGGACACCTCATGAGTTCAATAGCAATCGGCGTGCGCGACAACAAAGCCGTGCGCTTCTGGGAATCGACCAACGGCAAAAAGGCTGTCATGGCCGTCAGTGGTCTGATCCTTCTCCTATTCGTCTTAGGTCATATGCTCGGTAACCTGCAATTCTTTGAAGGGCCCGAACAATTCAACAAGTATTCCGTACTGCTCCGCACGCTGCCCGAGGCGTTATGGGGCGTGCGGATCGTACTTCTCATCATGGTGATCCTCCACATTGTCACGGCCGTTCAACTCGCGCTGCAAAAAAGCCGCGCGCGTCCCATCGCTTACGCCAAAAGACAGAACACGACATCGAGCTACGCTTCACGAACCATGTATTGGAGCGGACCCATTGTGCTCGCCTTCGTCATCTACCATCTCCTCGATTTCACATGGGGCACGGTGAATCCGGACTACGTTGAAGGCGACGTGTATCACAACGTGGTCGCCAGTTTCAGCCATCCCGTTATCTCGCTCTGGTACATATTCGCGATGCTGCTTTTGGCGCTTCACCTGCGCCACGGAGCCTGGAGCATGTTTCAGTCGCTCGGCGTAGTGCATCCGCGTCATAACGATTTGCTGAAGAAAGCGGCGATTGTCTTTGCGCTCATCATCTTCCTAGGCTTCGTTTCGATTCCTGTGAGCGTCATGACCGGATTGGTGAGATAGCCATGGCACTCGATGCAAGAATCCCATCAGGCCCCATTGAAACCGCCTGGGACCGAAGCCGCTTCGAAATGCGATTGGTCAATCCGGCGAACCGCCGCAAACACACACTGATTGTGGTCGGTTCCGGCTTGGCTGGAGCATCGGCTGCCGCTACACTCGGCGAACAGGGATATCACGTCCGGTGCTTCTGCTTCCAGGATTCGCCGCGCCGCGCCCACTCCATCGCAGCCCAGGGCGGCATTAACGCTGCAAAGAATTATCAGAACGATGGCGACAGTATCTATCGCTTGTTTTACGACACTGTGAAGGGCGGCGATTTTCGGGCCAGGGAAGGGAATGTCTACCGGCTCGCGCAGAACAGCGTAAGCATTATCGACCAATGTGTGGCGCAGGGCGTGCCCTTCGCCCGCGAATACGGCGGCATGCTCACCAATCGCTCGTTTGGCGGCGCACAGGTTTCACGCACGTTCTATGCGCGCGGGCAAACTGGACAGCAATTGCTGCTGGGCGCTTACCAGGCGCTCGAACGGCAAGTGGATGCCGGAAGCGTTTTCATGTTTCCGCGAACCGAGATGCTCGATCTCATCGTGGTCGATGGGCACGCTCGCGGCATTGTGACGCGCGATATGGTGACCGGCCGCATTGATACACACTTTGCCGATGTGGTCGTGCTTGCAACCGGCGGCTATGGAAACGTCTACTATCTCTCAACCAATGCCAAAGGCTCGAACGCAACCGCCATCTGGCGCGCTCATAAGCGCGGAGCCCTGTTCGGCAATCCCTGCTTCACACAGATTCACCCAACATGCATCCCCGTCTCCGGCGACTATCAATCGAAGCTGACTTTGATGAGCGAATCGCTTCGCAACGACGGCCGCATTTGGGTTCCAAAGACTAAGGGCGACAACCGGCCTCCCAACCAGATTCCCGAAGAAGATCGCGATTATTATCTCGAGCGGCGTTATCCAAGCTTCGGTAACCTGGTTCCCCGGGATGTTGCCTCGCGCAATGCCAAAAATGTGTGCGACGAAGGGCGCGGCGTCGGACCGGGAGCGCTGGGCGTCTATCTCGACTTCAGCGACGCAATCCGCCGCCTGGGCGACAAGACCATCCGCGAGCGCTACGGCAACCTCTTCGAGATGTACGAGCGTATTACGGACGAAAACCCGTACAAGGTTCCGATGCGCATCTACCCGGCCATTCACTACACCATGGGCGGTTTGTGGGTCGACTATCACCTGATGAGCACAATTCCCGGCCTGTTTGTCGCGGGCGAGGCGAACTTCTCCGATCACGGAGCGAACCGGCTGGGGGCAAGCGCTTTAATGCAGGGTCTCTCGGACGGCTACTTCGTTCTTCCCTACACCATCGGCAACTACCTGGCGAGCAACAGGCCCGAACCGATTGAGGAGTCGAATCCGGAAGTCAGAAATACCATTGCCTGCGTCCAGAACAACGTGAAGAAGCTGATGTCGCTCAAAGGCAAGCGGACAGTCGATTCCTATCACCGCGAACTTGGCAAGCTGGTCTGGGACTACTGCGGCATGGCACGCAATGCGGAAGGTCTCGAATATGCAAAGGGCAAAATTGCGGAGCTGCGCGAGGAGTTCTGGCAAAATGTCACAATCCCTGGCGAAGCCGAAGATTACAACCAGAGCCTTGAGCGCGCGGGACGCGTCGCGGATTTTTTCGAACTCGCTGAATTGATGTGCGTCGATGCGCGGCATCGAAACGAATCCTGCGGCGGCCATTTTCGCGAGGAGTATCAAACGCCCGACGGCGAGGCTTTGCGCGACGACGAGAACTTTTCATACGTTGCCGCATGGGAGTTCCGCGGCGTTGGAAATCCTCCTGAACTTCATAAGGAGCCGCTCGAGTTTCAATACGTGCACCCGACTCAGAGGAGCTACAAGTAGGCATGCGCTTGACTCTCAATGTCTGGAGGCAGAAGAACCCTTCGAGCGCCGGGAAATTTGTGCGCTATCCGATGGACAATGTGAACCCGGATATGTCGATGCTCGAGTGTCTCGATGTGCTGAACGAAACCCTAACCGCCAAAGGCGAGGAACCGATTGCATTCGAGCACGACTGCCGTGAAGGTATTTGCGGAAGCTGCGGCTTCATGATCAACGGCATCGCGCATGGGCCGCTGCGCAAGGCGACAGTGTGCCAGTTGACCATGAGGCACTTTAAAGACGGCGATGAGCTGACTCTCGAACCGTGGCGCGCCGCCGCGTTTCCGCTGATTAAAGATCTGGCTGTCGATCGCCGCGCTTTCGACCGCATCATCGCCTCAGGCGGCTACATTTCGGTGTCGACGGGCAGCGCTCCCGACGGCAACGCGATTCCGGTCTCGAAAGAGTCGAGCGAAGCGGCCATGGACGCCGCGCAATGCATCGGCTGCGGTGCTTGCGTAGCCGCCTGCCCGAACGCAGCAGCCGCCTTGTTCACTGGAGCGAAGATTGCCCATCTCGGCCTATTGCCGCAAGGCCAGCCCGAGCGCAAACTGCGAGCCATTCATATGGTGAGTCAAATGAACCTCGAAGGCTTCGGCCAGTGCACGAATATCGGCGAGTGCACCAGCGTTTGTCCCAAAGCCATCCCCCTCAGTGTCATCGGCCGCATGAACCGCGACTATATCGCCGCCTCCTTCAGCGATTGATTCCGTGGCGCGGGCACTCATGCCTGCCACGCCGAGACTCGTCTCGGCGCTCGGCTTGTAGCGAATGTATTTCTGTCTCAGGCAAGCCACTTCATGTAATAAAACCGGAAGGGCTTCGAGCTTGTGTTCTTCACGCCGTGTAGATGGTTGCCTTCTGCGTACATCACTGTGCCCGGCCCGACTTCCGAGTTTTTGCCGCCCACGAGGATCATTGCTTCCCCTTCAGTGACGATCATAATTTCCTCTTCAGGGTGCTGGTGTGGAGGGTGCGGCTCCTGTCCGGGATAGAGCAGAAGCGTACCAATAACGAGCGACCTTACCTGGCCGGTCTTGCCATCGCAAAAAACAGTCAATTCCCCAAATGGGTGCTTCTGTGTCTTGGCAGTCTCGAATGTCATCAGCGAGTCGGGTACAGAATTCGGCGTTCCTTTCGCTGACACAGATGTGGCGAGCGCAAAAAGCCCGAGAATTGATTGGCGGCGGTCCATTTTAAGCTCCAGGAAAGCAGTCAGTAAATACTGTTCAGGCTACAGTGAGTTTGTAAGGTTATTTCTCATTGTCCTTCACACAAACTGACTTTTTCCGTCATCGTGGGGTGGGTGTCCGTTTAGCTGGGGTGGCCGTCGGTTTTCTGGCCCTGCATCTCTGCTTTGTTCCACTCGAAGCCCGTTCGAAACAGGCTGAGCGCCCATTGCGGCCTACCCCTGAACTAGCGAAAGCCTTGGACACCATTACGCCTGAAGCGCTTCGAGGCGATCTTTCATTCCTTTCGTCTGACGCGCTCGCTGGACGCGATACTCCGTCTCCAGGACTCGATGTGGCCGCCGAATTCATTGCCTCCCGCTTTCGCGCCATGGGCCTTGAAGCGCCTGTGAACGGGTCGTATTTTCAGGTGGCTGACTTGACCGAATCTGCCAGAAGGGCGTCGGAACACGAGCACTACAAGCTTCGGCCCGGACCGATCGTGGCACGCAACGTAATCGGCATCCTTCGCGGATGCGATCCCAAGCTGCGCAATACCTACGTGATTGTTTCGGCCCACTACGACCATATCGGGACCGTCGATACAGCGCAGGGCCGCACGCCGGAGAAGCGGGTCGATTCCACCGATAGCATTTACAACGGAGCCAACGATGATGGAAGCGGCACTGTCTCCGTCATTGCGCTAGCCCAGGCATTCTCGAAGCTGAGGCAGAAGCCCAAACGCTCGATCATCTTCATGACTTTCTGCGGCGAGGAACTCGGCCTTCTCGGATCGCAATATTACGCCGCGCATCCCGTGATTCCGCTCAAGCAGACCATTGCCGACGTCAATCTCGAACAAATTGGGCGTACCGACGGCGATATCAAAAAAGGAAGCGCATCGCTCACCGGATTTGAATACACGACACTCGGAGATCTGTTCCGTCGCGCGGGCCTCGCTTTTGGAATTCATATCTACCAGGACAAGAACGGCGACCGTTATTTTCGAGCCAGCGACAATCTAAGCTTCGCCCAGTACGGCATTCCCGATACGACACTCTGCGCGGCGTTCGAATTTCCCGATTATCACGGCCTCAAAGATGAGTGGCCCAAGATCGACTACGACGCCATGGCCGTCATCGACCACGTTGTAGGCACTGTTCTTGGGGCGGTTGCCGATTCCCAGGTTATGCCCGAGTGGGAGCCGGGCCTGAACGAGACAGACGTGTATCGCAAAGCGGCCGCGCAGTTGTACGGTTCAGAGTAGTTCAACTGGGCAGCGCTTCCAGCTTGCCAATCACGTTGACAATTACGTCGCCTACGACCTGGAAGCTTCGCGCGGAAAGCTTGTCCATAGTGTCTTTCTCTGTATGCCAGTACGAGTTTTGAGGGCCATAATCCAGATCGATCACATCGATGGCATTCACGCCGTCAGTAATAAACGGTACATGATCGTCGTCAATCGGACCGCCCGTACGCATGAAGTACTTGCCGTAGCCCAGCTCGTTTGCCGTCTTCCACATGAGATTGGTTAGCGTTTGCGAGGAATTTGCATCCTTGACAATGTCTAAATCCTTATCGCCGATCATGTCGATGTTGATCAGTGCTTTTATCTTTGGCAACATCCCGCTCGCCATCCACGTTTCGGCAAGATGGCGGCTGCCGTAGCGGCTGTCGGTGTCGCTCCACTCAGTGCGCACGGCTTCCTCGCCATCGAACCAGACCAGGTAAATGTCATCGGTGCACTTCGCGCGCGCAACCACCCGCGCCAGCTCGAGCAGAAAGCCGGTCGACGAACCGCCGTCGTTCGCTCCCACGAAATTCACCATCGGCAGGCGTTTGGTGTCGTAATGTCCGGTAATCACGATCGCTTTGCCCGAAGAGCCTGGAAATTTCGCGATGATGTTCGTCATCGGAACCGGACCCGCGGGAGTATTACCCGTAAAGCTGTCCAGCGTTACTTCGGCTGGGAGCGGTTTGAGCTCGCCGGCGATCCAGCTCCGCAACTTGACAATGGCGTCAGAACCTGACGGACGCTGCCCAAACGAGACCGCTTTCGCTGTGAAGGCTAGCGCCGCGCTTCCACTGAAATGAGCGGCCGTGGGCGGCGCAGGAGCCGCGCTGCCAAGGGAAGCAAGCGCAAAGAGGATAGACAGAAGCGCGGTCGAAAGGGATGTCAACCGACTGTTGTATCATGGCCCTGAAGAAGACTCGGTTCCCCGCCTTTCTTACGATGGCATCGGTTGGACGAATTCTCCGCGGCGAGCGCGAGCAGCAAGGGCTCCCGCTTTCGGCAGTATCGACTCGAACAAAGATCAGCCAAACGATTCTCGAAGCGATCGAGTGCGACGAGATCGCTCACATTCCATCCGCTTTCCTCTACAGAAGCTTCGTCCGCCAAGTTGCATCGGTTCTCTCCGTCGATTTCACGCAAATTGCCGGTTTGGTGAATTCAGTCGCGGAACGATTTCCCGCGGTTCTCGTTCCGGGCCAGGATCGCCGCCCCACGGGAGTTCGTCCCATCGCGCCTCGCCCGGAACGTGCTTCCACCTGGATATCGTCGATATTCTCGCTGTTGGCTGTAGTCACAATCTGCTCGGGACTGTATGCTTATCTCCAGCGTGTACAATTCCCCGGTTCGGCTCCGATTATAAAAAATCCGCAGCCTGGAATTGTGAACGCCGCGCCCGAGCCCCATCCTGCTCCGCATCGCCGCGGTCGAGACAGCCTGGCTGTCGATGGATAGCGATGGGCATCATGTGTTCAGCGGATTGTTGAGGCCGGCGGAAACAGAAGAGCTGGAAGGTAACGATTCAGCCCGCCTGCGGACGGGCAACGCCGGCGGGTTGACTGTCATCTTCAACGGAAGAGAACTCGGTCCGCTGGGGCGGCGCGGGCAGGTGCGAACTGTGCTCTTTACGCGCGACGAATACGAAATTCTTCAGCCAGCGCTCTCATCGCGGCTTCAGTTGATGCCGGCGGCGGCTCTCAGCCGATGGATGAAGTAACGTCGCTCTGACGCCGGTCTCGCTGAGCCCGGTCGCGGCGCCGCTTCTGGCGTTCGAGTTGTAGCAGTTCGCGGCGTCTTCGCAGTTTGATGCTCGTGTCGACTCGGCCCCAGAACCGGCGGAAGTAATCGGCGGCAGACCAAATCGAGACGATGACGACTGTCCACATGGCGGCTAATGCCCAGGGCCTCAGCACCGGCCACCGCAACGACAGCATGACAAGCGACACCCCAACCACCTGGCTGAACATCTTTGATTTGCCGATGTCGCTCGCCCCGATGGTGTAGCCCTCCGCTGCGGCAATGCTACGAAGTCCGGAAACAGCGAACTCGCGGCTGATGATGAGAATCGCCATCCATCCAGGCAATAAACGAATTTGCACGAGCGAGATCAATGCGGCCGAAATCAGCAGTTTGTCGGCGATCGGATCGAGCAGCGTTCCAACGGTTGTCACCTGGCCCCATCTGCGGGCGAGATAGCCATCGAGCAGATCTGTAATGGCGCACGCCCAAAACACCACAAACGCAAATAGATCGTTCGCGACCAGCATCGCTCCATGTATCTGAATACGGAGGTTTTGCTGAACGAGCGCCGCTACCAGCAGCGGCACCAGGAATATACGAGTTAGGGTCAGCGCATTTGGTAGATTCATGCGGCCGTATTCAAACTATAAACCAATTGGAAGAACAAGGAGATAGAAGCGTGAGCGACCGGCCTATTCTTCGCGCAGCACGTGCATGGGATCGGTGCGCGCGGCGCGGGCGGCCGGGATAAAAGAAGCAATCGCGGCGACTACGAGGAGAAGCAGAACAACGGAAGAAAACGTCACAGCATCGGTTGCCGAGACGCCGTAAAGCATGCCGGCGAGCACACGAGCGAATACCGCTGCGAGACACAACCCAGCCACGCTGCCGAGAACCGAAACCCAAAGCCCCTGCCCAACGAAGCTCTTAACGATCTGGCCGCGAAGTGCGCCCAGCGCCAGGCGCAAACCGATCTCGCGCTGGCGAATGGTGACGAAGTAGCTGAGCGTACCGTAAAGTCCGATCGAAGCAAGCGATAGCGCGAGTGCAGCAAACACTGCCAGCAGCACCGTGCGAAGCCGTGTTTCAGTGAACGAATCGCTGATGCGCTCCTCGAGTGGCGCAAAATCGAAAACGGATCGCCCCGGTTCGATTTCGTGTAGTTTCTGGCGAATCGCGTGCGCCATGGCCATCGGTTGGCCGTGAGTTCGGATGAGATAAAAGCGGTTTGGGTCCGGCACGTTAACGCATCCGTAGACCGTCGGCATGGGTTCCCGGTTGATCCCTTGTTCCCGCGCATCGGCTACGACGCCTCGAATCTCGCGCGGACCAAGATTGAGAGGGTCTGGCGAGACGACAAGGTGGTGGCCGATGGCCGGCGAGTCACCGAAATACGTTGTAGCGAAACTGCGATTCACAACAACATTCGAGCCTTGCCAATTGTCCTGGCAGCCCTCGCCCGCAAGAACGGGAATCCGCACAACGGCGAAATAACCGGGTGACACCCACCGGCTGTCTGCCGAAATCTTCCGTTGCGGATCGACTCCGCCATCCGGTACGGTGTATTCGTTTTGATATGTACCCGGCAGTCCAGGCAGACTGATCGAACCGGCCGCTTGTTGCACGCCCGGCATGGCGCGGAGTGCGTTCAGTGTATGGCGGATTCCTTCGGCGAGCTTCTTCATATCCGCAGTCTCTCCGTAGCTGCCGGTAACGTGAAACGTAAGAACATGAGACGGATCGAAGCCAGGCGACACTTGTGCCAACTCTTGAAAGCTCCTTAGCAACAGGCCCGCGCCAATCAGCAGCGTTACAGCTAGAGCCACCTGCACACCAACGAGAGCCCATTGCAGCGGATTGCGGGACGAAACTTGGGTGCGGTTTCCGCGCGCCAATCCGCTCGCAATGCTCCGGCCGGTCGCCCGCAGACTCGGAATCATGCCGCAGAGCAGAGTCGCAAATACGGCGCAGCCCAGCGCGTACAATAAGATCTTCCAATCAAGCGTCACTTCTTCCGCGCGCGGAAGACTCTTGGCCAAATTGTGGAACAAGTGTGTTCCCGCTCCGGCCAGAGCCAAGCCAACCAGCGCGCCCGCAACCGCCAGAACGAGCGTTTCCGTCAAAAGTTGAGCCATGACCGCGGCACGCGATGCCCCGAGCGAATAACGGATCGAAATTTCGCGCTCGCGCTGGATAGTGCGGGCAAGCAGCAGCGCTGTGATGTTCGTACACGCGATCAACAGAAGCAAAGATACCGACCCGAACACTAGCCATAGCGACCGGCGTACGCCGCCCACCGTTGCTTCCTTCAATGGTTCAAGCTCGACCGTCATGTCTTTGTCTGTCGCCGGGTATTGCCTGCCGAGCTGAGCTTGCACGTTGTCGAGATCGGCGCGCGCCTGCCCTAAAGTGACTCCAGGTTTAAGCCGTCCAATCGCCGTATACCACGTCGATCGCCTGTCTTGCGCGTAAGGAGCGTTAACTGGCACAGCAGTCCAAAGATCGACATCGCGATCCGGAAACTGAAACGACGCCGGCAGAACCCCGACGATCGTAAATGAATAGGTCGCGATCCGGAGGCGCTTGCCAATAGCCCCAGGGTCAGCATGAAACCTGCGCCGCCAGTACCGATCGCTAATGAGAACGGCATCTGTTCCACCGAAGCGGTGCTCCGCGGGAACAAAGTCGCGCCCCAGCTCGGGCGAAATGCCCATCGCTTGGAGGAATCGAGGAGTTACCAGCGCCTCTGTCACTTTCTCAGGCAAGGTGCCTGACGATTCCGTTGCATCCTCCTGGTAGTAGCCGCAGATCGCCTGAAATGTGGAATTCAGCCGGTTCCAGTCCTCAAGCCGCACCGGTGCAACAAAACTCTCGGGAGTCTTCAGCTTCGTCTTGTACTCATGCAGAACCATCAGCCGGTCTGCATTCGGGTAGGGTAACGGCCGCAGCAGAATCGCGTCAATCGCCGAGAACACAGCAGTATTGCCGCCGATGCCAAGCGCCAGCGTCAGAATGACGGTGGCCGAGAACGTCGGCGATTTGCGAATGAATCGAAACGCATATCTGAGATTCGCAAGCGTCTTATCGATGAAAGCCAGCCGATGCACATCGCGCATGTTTTCCTTCACCTGTTCGGAGCCGCCAAATTCGAGAATCGCCTGCCGGCGCGCCTCTTCGGGCGATAGCCCTTCGGCGATCTTCTCCTCGGTCAGCTTCTCGACGTGAAAACGAACCTCCGCATTCAACTGTGAATCGCCCGGACGTTTCCACCACCGCATGGCCGATTTCTCCTATTGAGCGGTTTGCATGATGAGAGCGACCGCGTTCGCCAGCCGGTCCCAATTCGACTTTTCAGCCGCCAGCTGCTTACGCCCCTTTGCGGAAAGCCGGTAAAATTTCGCCTGTCGGCCGTTATCCGATTCGCCCCAATCGGCTTCGAGCCACCCGCGCTTTTCGAGCCGGTGCAATGCCGGATAAAGCGACCCCTGTTGCACTCGTAGCACGTCCTTCGAGATCTGGCGGATGCGCAATGAGATGCCGTAGCCGTGCACCGGCCCGAGGGCCACAATTTTCAGGATCAACATGTCGAGAGTTCCCTGGAGCAAGTCAGATTTTTCGTCGGGCATGGGCTCGTCTCTATGTCGTTCTACATATAACTCCGCATGTGTAGAATGTCAAGGAGAACTGAGTTCTCGTCCGTTTTCTTTTATCCTCGAAAAAGTGAAGAGGCTCGTGCATCGAAGACTTGAGCGGCGCGTAGCGCTGCTGCTCGTCCTGCTGCTATTCGAAAGCCACGCCGGCTTTGGGCGCGTCGACCTGAAGCCCTGCAAGAACAACTTCACGCCCGAGCAGCAGATTCAGCTCGGACAAAAAGCCGCGCAACAGGTGTACAAAGAGATGCCTGTGCTGCCCGATTCAAGCCGCGTCACCCAGTACATCAGCCATCTTGGGATGAAGCTGGCCTCGTTCGCGCCCGGTTATCGATGGCCTTACAACTTCCATGTCGCGAACGTGGCGGAGATCAACGCGTTCGCGCTGCCTGGCGGGACCGTTTTCGTGAACCTGGGAACAATACAGGCCGCGGACACCGAAGCTCAGCTTGCAGGCGTGATGGCGCACGAAATTTCGCACGTAGTCCTTCAGCATTCGGTCTGCAACGCAGCGAAACAGCAGAAAGTTGGCATTATTGCGGGCCTCGGACAGGTTGCCGCGGGCGTGCTGCTTGGCGGCGCCGTGGGCGGCGTGGCTGCGCAGGGCATCGGGATGACGGCCGGCCTGGGCTTTTTGAAAATGTCGCGCGGAGCCGAAAGGGAAGCCGACCTCCTCGGCGTGCAAATCCTGTACGACGCGGGCTATGATCCGCGCGGCATGCCGCAGTTTTTCGAGATCATCCAAGCCAAGTACGGCGCAGGTGGCGCTCAATTCATGAGCGACCATCCGAATCCGGGCAATCGCACCGAGTACATCGACAAGGAAATCGATTCGTTTCCGCCGCGGGCAACCTACATCAAAACCAGCCCCGAATTTGCCGCGATTCACAAAGAAGTGGCGTCGATGCACGCCTACACGGCAAAGGAAGTGTCCTCAGGCGTTTGGAAGCGGCAGAGCCCGAATCAAACGGTAAGCGGCGGAGTAAATCAGGTTGCGAGCGGCGTGAGGCCGGAAACAGTCGATCTAAATACGGCCGGAGCGTGGAAGACTGTTCAGGGAAGCGGCTTTTCGATCAGCGTTCCAAGCAACTGGCAGAGCTATGGAGATCAGGCTTCTCAGATGCTGGCTCCGCCCGGAGGCGTTGGGCGCTCGGCCGATGGTGGCGCGGGTTCGGTCGTCTATGGCGTCTTAACCGACATCTATAGGCCGCAAGGACAAATGAACCTGGATGCGGCACTCAACGCGTTATTAGCCACCATTACCAGCGATAATCCCGGCTTGACTCCCGGCGAGCCAGGAGCGATCCCCGTCGCGGGGACCACCGGACGAAGCGTCCAATGCGACAATCCACAAGCGAATAACGGCAAGGGCGAGCGCGATTGGCTTGTCGCGCTTCCACAAAGCGACGGCTCGTTGCGCTATTTCGTGTTCGTCGCGCCGACGCCGGACTTTGAGAAACTGCGCCCCGCGTTTTCGAAGATGCTGCGGTCGCTAAAGCTGAGATAACAGCTTCTACGAGGTGACTAGCGCGGGGAGCACACGCTCCATGGCAAAGGCTTCGAGCCGGTCGCCAACCTGGATGTTGTTGAAGTTGCGAATCGAGATGCCGCATTCGATTCCGGCTTTCACTTCGCTGACATCGTTCTTGAACCGCTTGAGCGTTTCCACTTTGCCGGTGTGTATGACTTCGCCGTCGCGGATGATGCGCAGCTCGCTGTTGGCGCGAACCACTCCGTCTGCGACATAGCAACCGGCGACCACCCCGACCTTCGAAATCTTGAACGTTTCGCGAACTTCGACGTGGCCTTGAACGACTTCGCGGAAGACCGGGTCGAGCATGCCGGTCATCAGCAGCCTGACTTCGTCGATGAGTTCGTAGATGATGCTATGCAGCCGTATGTCGACTTTCTGCTGTTCGGCGGCTGCTTGTGCGCCGCGTTCCGGCTTGACGTTGAAGCCCACGATGATCGCTTGCGAGGCGGAGGCCAAGTCCACATCGCTTTCGCTAATCGCGCCAACGCCTGCGCGTAGGACGCGCACTCGCACCTTTTCGGTCGAAAGCTGCTCGAGCGTGTCGGACAACACTTCGGCCGTGCCGCCAACGTCGGCCTTGATGATGAGATTGAGGTCTTTGAGATCGCCTTCTTTGAACTGCTTAGCAAGTGAATCGAGCGTGGCGACGCGAGCGCCTTTAGCCATGGCCACATCGCGCGCTTTCGATTCGCGATAGGTAACAATCTGCTTGGCTTTGGCCGTGTCGGTGATGACCTGGAAAGTGTCTCCCACTTCGGGAAGATCGTCGAAACCGACAACTTCGGCCGGCATCGAAGGCTCGGCGTCTTTGATGGGTGTGCCACGGTCGTCGAACATCGCGCGAACTTTGCTGAAGTTCGGACCGCAGATGAAGAAATCGCCGGCATGCAGCGTGCCGTTTCGCACAAGAATGGTGGCGACAGGACCGCGGCCCTTGTCGAGCTTCGCTTCAAGCACGGTGCCAAGAGCCGGGCGAGCCGGATTGGCCTTGAGGTCCTGAAGATCGGCGACCAGCAGGATCATCTCGAGCAGCAGGTCGAGGTTCTGATGGGCCTTGGCTGAAACGGGCACCATCACCGTATCGCCGCCCCAGTCTTCGGCCAGAAGGCCGCGGTCGGAAAGTTGTTGCTTGACGCGGTCCGGTTGAGCGCCAGGCTTGTCGATTTTGTTAATGGCGACGATGATCGGCACGCCGGCCGCTTTAGCGTGGTCGATCGCTTCGAGCGTTTGCGGCATAACGCCATCATCGGCGGCGACAACCAGAACTACGATATCGGTGACCTTGGCTCCGCGCGCGCGCATGCGCGTAAATGCCTGGTGTCCCGGCGTATCGATAAAGACGATCTTACGGCCGTTTTTCTCGACGTGATAGGCGCCGATATGCTGCGTGATACCGCCCGCTTCGCGGTCGGCGATGCGCGTCTGGCGAATCGCATCGAGCAGCGAAGTTTTGCCGTGATCGACGTGACCCATCACGGTTACGATGGGTGCGCGTTTTACCAGATCGGCGGCTTCCTCAGTTTGCTCGATGTCCTGCGTCGATTCTTCTTCGAAGCTGACCTGATTTGTGGACGCGCCGAACTCGCGAGAGACTTCCTCGGCGAGTTTTACATCAAGCGTCTGGTTGATGGTAGCGAAAATTTTCTTTTCGACCAGTTTCTTGATGACCAGATTGGCTTTTACACCCAGCTTTTCGGAGAGTTCCTTGAGCGTGATGCCTTCTGAGATCGTGATTTCGCGATCGATCGGAGGCGGTTCATACACTTGCTGGCGCTTAGGCGCCCGTTCGCGAAGGATGCCCTCTTCGAGTTCTTTGCGTACGCGCTGACGGCCGACGGGCTTGCCCTGGTGACGCCTTTGTTCCGTTGGCGGCAGCGTGGCAGGCTCGGGGCGCAAGGGCGCCGTAGGATGCATCGGTCGCTGGCCAGGACGGCGTAGCGGCTGACCCGTAGCAGGTGCGCCCATTCCGCCGCGCATCTGCGGCTGACCGGGACGAAGGGGACCGCGAAATATGGGCTGGCCGGGAGCGGGAG
>JBAUZG010000012.1:0-30566 GCA_049585195.1 Bryobacteraceae bacterium
CTCGTACGTCTGGTGTGAGGTTCATGAACCGCGGTTCTCGCGCCGACGAGATCAGGTCCACCAGCAGGCGGCTGCCCCAATACGCAAGGATAATGCCGGTCGCCGCGCCGCAAAACGATATCAACATGCTTTCCGTAAGAAGCTGCCGCACCAGCCTCAATCGTCCGGCTCCAATTGCCATCCGCACGGCAATCTCCCGTTGCCGCGCATTCGCTCGGGCCAGCACAAGGTTCGCCACGTTCGCACAAGCGATTAGCAACACCACACCCACCATGCCCATCAGCAAATCGAGTCCGCGGCCGTAACGGTCCCGGAGATCAGACAGTCCTGTGGCAGCCGGTTTGAGGTCGAGCGTTTTCTCGAGAAAGTCCCGCTGAAATTCCGGTTTGAGATCGGATGGCGCGGCAGCCCGGTAAATCGCAGGCGCAAGAACCTTCAGCCGTGCCGCAGCTTGTTTCGGGCTGATGTTGTCCTTCAGTCGCCCTATGATGTTCAGCCACCAGTGGCTCCGGCCATTCAGCATTCGAGGGTTTTCGGGGCGGAGGATCGCGACACTCGTCACCGGTATCGCCACATCGAAGCTTGCACCGACATCGACACCAAAGAATTCCGGCGGCGTTACTCCAACGACCTGAAACAGATGTCCGTCGAGCCGGATCGTTCGTCCCAGAATTTTGCGATCTCCTCCATACTCGCGCTGCCAGAATCCATAGCTGAGAACCGCAACAGGGCCAGCCGATCCGCCGCCGCGCCGGTCGTCTGCTAGTAGGATTATTCGGCCCAATATCGCCCGAACGCCCAGCGTACGGAAATAATCGCCGCTCACATACAAACCTTCAACTGGGTGCTTCTCGCCGCCGGAGGCCAAGTCGAAACTGCCGCCACCGTACGTAAAAACGCCGGAGAATACGTCCTCCCGATCCCGAATTTGCTCCCAGAGCGGGTATGTGAAAAAGTCGTCTTCTTCTCCTTGGGTCAGCTCTACAAGCCTCTGCGGGTCTCGCACAGGCAGCATCTTCAGCATGACGGCGTTCAAAACGCTGAATATCGCCGTGTTCGCTCCGATACCGAGCGCCAGCGATAGAATCGCGGTCGCGGCGAACGCCGGGCTCTGCCGCAGCGTGCGAAACGTGTATCGCACATCCTGCCGCAACGTTTCCAGCCACCATGTACCGCGCGCATTGCGGCAGTCCTCCTTCACTTGCTCGGGACCGCCGAGGGCGATTCGGGCGCGCCGCATCGCTTCCTCTGCCGGTAGGCCGTTTTTCCTCAGTTTCTCAGCCTCCCGCTCGAGATGGTCCCGCAACTCCTCATCAAGCTCCGCTTCCACCGAGTGGCGGCGTATGAGCGCTCGAAATCTGTACAAGAGGTCGACGAACATGGTGTTCCGGGGGTGTCGTCCTTCCCTTTCGCTTCTACATTGGAACTATATCTCAGGCTATTGTCGAAGCGCAAGGGTTAAAAGGCCTGCGGTCCGGGCCCGCTCGCGTGGTACCGATGATAGATTGGCGGTGTGGGGATGTGGATGAGGGGATTGATCCGCAAGTATTCCTTCTTGTGCCCTCAACTTTACGAGTGGCAGCAGTCCTGGCGATCTCAGGCGCGTCGGGTGCTGACCTCCGGCGTTCACGAATCGGATTTTCTTTTTTTTCGAAGATATGCAGCCGAGGCGCCGGCGTTTCTGGACGTCGGAGGGAACATCGGACAATCTATCAACAGTATCCGCAACATGGTGCCGTACTCCCGCATTGTTTCATTCGAGCCTAACCCGGCCTGCTACAAACAGCTAAGAACCCTCGCCGGGCGAATCGGGCGCGCGGAGGTCTTCAATTGTGCGCTTGGCGAGGAGCCGGGCTGCGTGGAGCTTCATATCCCCGTGGCCAAGAGCTTTGTTTTTTCCCAGCTCGCTTCTCTTTATCCTCTCAGCATCCGGGAGTTGGTGACCGAACTGAACGAGCGCGGCTTCTCCTTTGTATCGGAATCGAATCTCGAGATAAGACGTTGCCGGGTGGACGTCCATCCCCTTGATTCTTTTGACGTACAGCCGGATTTCGTAAAGATCGACGTAGAAGGAGCGGAGTTGAGCGTGCTTAAAGGCGCTCGCCGCACCATCGAGCAGCATCGGCCCGTATTCCTGATCGAGAAAGGCGCACGAGCCGAGATTGCCGCCTTTCTCGCCAGCTTCGGTTACCGCCCGTTTAACTATGATTCAGAGCGAGACAGGCTCGTTCCCTTTTCGACCAGCGGCGTCAATACTTTCTACATCCCGGACCACAAGATTTCTTGATTTCCACGGTCCGTTACATCAGAAGTCTAAAGCCTTTACCAACCTTCGCCGATACGGTCTACAGGTGAACTGCAATGAGCACACTTAAAGACCTGTATTTCATTTCGAGGCGTGGGCAGAAGCCAGCGTCTTCGGTTGCTTGCGTGGCATTTCTACTATTTTCGGCCGCTTCTCTGTTCGGGCAGCCGGTCCGAATTCAGGATGACGAGGCAAAAAAAGCAGTTGTCCAAAAAGTTCAGCCAACATATCCTCCGATCGCACGCCAGATGAATCTCTCGGGCCGGGTAATGGTTGATCTTACGGTGGCAGCGGACGGTTCGGTCGAGAAGACGGATGTCGTGAGCGGGAATCCCATCCTGGCTGGCGCTGCCGTTTCTGCTGCAAAGCGCTGGAAATTCAATCCATTCCAGGTCGATGGCAAGGTCACCGAGGCGGTTGTGCGGATCGCATTCGAGTTCAGCAAATAAGTAGCGCACAGGCCCATCACTATGACAATTGGGAAGAAGTTAATGACAGGGAGCGTCAGCATGCTGGCGCTGAGCATGATCCTGAGCTTGTCAAGCCTCCGGACCACAAATTCCCTCGGAGGGGAATTGTCGGCTACCGCTTCTACCACAGCCCGGAACCTCGAGCTGGCGGGAAAAACGGCGGGGGACGCCGCCAGTATGCTGAGCGCCGAGCGAGGCTTGCTGCTGCGGCTCGCGCTAGGCGACCAGGCCAAGGCCGGAGCGCTTCATCAGGAGTTTGCTAAGTATGCCGAGGAAATTGATCGCGATTTAAGTCAGATGCATTCGTCGATAACCAGCCAGGAGGGCAAGTCCGCCATGGCCAGCATGCAACAGGCGCTCGCCGCCTGGATGCCGGCCGACGATGAGATGTGGCAACTTTGCAGTAAGCAGGATTATCAAGGCGCATTCAAGATCTTTGACGAGAAGGTGGCGCCACAAGCAAATGCATTGCAAGAAGCGGCAGATAATATCGTGAGCGCGGAGCATCGGTCGTTGGACCAGGAAAAAGTGCGCGCACAGGAGCTGCCTTCGCAGAGCCGGTGGATTGCAATTGCTCTTACCTTACTCTCGCTGGTGATTGGTGGAATCGTGCTCGCGAGCGTACGAAGGATCACGCGCGAGTTTAAAGCCATGGCGACAAAAATGGCGTCTACGGCGAGCCAGGTTACGCGGACAGCCCTGCAGATATCTTCCATCAGCGATCAACTGGCAACGGGCGCCGGCGACCAAGCCTCTTCGTTAGAAGAAACTTCGGCTTCGAGCACAGAAATCAGCGCTATGACGAGGCAGAATGCGGAGTATTGCCAGGCGGCTGCCGAGCTCGTGACCCAAGTGGACGATCAAATCAAGCATGCCAATCGGAACCTCGAACAGCTCGTGTCGAGTATGCAGAACATTTCGGCTTCGAGCACGAAGGTCGCTCAAATCATCAGGGCGATCGAACAAATTGCCTCGCAGACCAATCTGCTGGCGCTGAACGCAGCGGTAGAAGCGGCCCGAGCCGGTGAAGCCGGTCTGGGCTTTGCGGTAGTTGCCGATGAGGTTAGAAGCCTTGCTCAACGCTGCTCAGCTGCGGCGCATGACACTGCGTCGCTCACAGCGGCGGCGGTTTCCTCCTCGAACGACGGTGCGGCGAAGCTGAACGGTGTGGTTACCGCCATTGCCGCTATTACTGAAAGTGCCAGCAAGGTACGGGAGATGGTTTCGAACGTGAACGCCGCCAGCCAGGACCAGGCCCGCGGCATTGTTCAAATTTCCGAGGGACTGTCGAGAATGGAGAAGGTGACGCAACAGACCGCCGCCAGCGCCCAGGAAGGCAGCTCAGTCAGCAGGAAAATGGACGAGCAAGCACATGCTCTCGAACAGATTGTGGACCAAATGAAGGCCATGGTGGACGAGTCGGCTGCCGTTCAAACGGTGTAGCCGGGCCTCGCTATAGCGAGGTCGCCAGTCGTGGCGACAAGCCGGCCTGTTGGCCGGCTTCTGGAGTTTGGACATTTGTCAAACTTCGACTAGCCAAGTGGGGCAGGCGCTTTCGCCCATTTCCACTTAGTTTTCGCAGTGTTTGCATTTTTTGGCGAGCGGCCTTTCAAGGCTGCAAAATCGGCTTTCATGCCGACGTGTCTTTATGCCATTGATCCGAAACGCCAAGCAAATGCCGCCACGAATGGCGGCATGGCGGGGCCGGAGGCCCGTTCCACGAGCACGAGTGTCCGCATGTGGGAAAACTAGCCCGACTTCCGCAGTTGCGTGAATAAAGTCTTTAGTTTCAGCGCAGACATAGCCGAGTTTCCACTACACGGCCGCGATTTCTAGTGATGCGGGAGGCCGCAGGCCAAGCCGCTGCAGCAAAATCAGCGGATGCTGAGTCGGCGGGCTGATGCTGCGCTTTTGGATGATCGTGCCACTGCGAGTCGGCAGGACAACGTCTACCAGCGAGAGTTCGGATAGGTTTTCGAATACCACGCGCGGTTCGCCGCCCAGTCCTGTCTGCCGACGCATGGCGGCCAAGGTCTTCTACCGCACGGAAGCGAGAAAGCAAACCAGGATATGCGCTTCGGCACCCTCCTGGCGTTGATGCCACACCGGGTGGATCTGCAGATCGGACTTTTGAATGCGAAAGGCAGCTTCAGCTTCGGTGAGCTGGATATAGGCGCGCCACAAATCTTCCGGCGTCCCATCGGTGACATTGCTACGCAATACATTGCAGCCTTCGCTCCGGCGCGCCCACTCGCCTCGGGTCTTCCGATCGTGACCCGTGCAAGCGCGCAAAGCCGGCAGCATCTGATTCCACGTGTACTTCAAACAAGGCCGCTGCGCACGTGTTCCGGCCCAGCCAGCGCCCTACGCGCGTGGCTACCACCGTGGGCTTTTGTTGGCGCTTGCGACAGCTCTCGGCCATCTTCTGCACTCCCGCTTCGATCCGCTGCTCCAAGCGTTTACGAATGGCCTGCTCTCTGGCTTCCCGCTCCGCACTTCGGCACAGAATGAATCCCTCGCTGCCTTGCCGAGCAGGCACCAGCCGTACCTCCAGTCCCTCCTGCACCTGCTTCCCATCGCTCGCCAGCAGCTCGCGCCCAAAACTTCTTCAGCGAACTCTTAGCCGTGCCCACAATATAGCGTCGGCCGCCTTCCCGCGGAAAGGCTACATTCTGTTCGCTGACCATCCCGCGATCCAGCACCCAGATGCGATTGGCACGACCATACAACTCTTCGACATGGCCCACCCTCTGCTGCAGCGTGGTCGCGTCGTGCCGATTGCCGCAATGATCTGATAACCCAACGGCATGCCGCAGCGGCTGACTCGGCGGGAACCCCGACAGATCCGGCAGGGCGCTCGCCTGATAAAAATGTTCGGCCAGGTGCAATTCGCTCGAGGGCTTGCATAAGCGCCCCAACACCAATACCAGAGCCGTGCTCGCCCAGCCGATCTCTTCGCGTCCGCTCGGCAAAGCTGTTTCCGGAAATCGATCCAGTTCCAAACGGCGCGCCAGTTCCAGGCCCATCCAAGGCCCGCCGAAGTGGCGGCTGCGTTCCACACGCACGCGCTTCCGATCCACTTCCACCCATTCCGGCGCGTTCTCGGTCAATAGCTCGCTCTGGACCGCGACATCCCGCTGTGCGCGGCGCCTTACCGCCAGCCGGCCGCGCTCATCCATGGCGCCCAACCACCACACCACGCGCTGTCGCGGCCCGCGTGCTGTAAGATAGCTCTCGACCAAGGCCCAATAGGCCTGCCGCTTGCCATCCTTCAGGCGATAGCAGGGCCGCAGATACATAGCCTTGTGCTACGGATTGCAAATCATTTTTCAAGACGCTTGGTCGTCACTACACAGGCTTTATCGTGTGCCCATTCGCGAGCATGCAGACCCGTAGATACAAACAAAGAACTTCGGTTATGTTTTTATTCGCCCGACCGCTACCTCATGCCCAAACAATTCTTCCGGAGCATCAAAACTGCGGAAGTTGGGCTAGCTTTGAAAGTAATTCATCGCGAGTCCACTGCCACCAACGGCAGGTTCATTTCGACGTAAGCCGGCGAAGCGGAGAAGAGGTCTTGACGCCGGTCATGGGTCACTATCGTGACTCCTGCTAGACGTTTCCTCGGCGGGTGAATGTCCTGGCAGACAAAACTCGGCGAGACGACGGTCAAAGCGCCCTGGGTCCGGACCGACGACGACGATCTGGCAGCGGATCAAGAAGCACGGACGCCGACACGAAAGTACGCTCCACACCCCCTCATTTCACTTTGTAGTTCCTGTGGCTGGATCGGCTTCGCGACGTAACCGTCCATGCCCGCAGCCAGACAGCGCTCGCGGTCTCCATTCATAGCGTGAGCGGTTAAGGCGATGATCGGAATGTGCTCGCCGCTCAGCTCTTCGCGCCGGCGTATCACGGCGGCGGTTTCAAGCCCGTCCCTCTCGGGCATCTGAATATCCATGAGAATGAGGTCAAAGTTCGAGGGTTCGCTCGCGTGAATGGCGAGAACCTCATTTCCGTTGTTGGCGATGGCGACCCGATGGCCTTCCCTTTCAAGCAGCCGACGGGCGACCAACTGATTGACGCGATTGTCTTCGGCAAGGAGGATGTTCAAAGGAAGCGGGTTGCCCTGGTTGGTTTTGAATGGGGGCGTTGCGGGCTGGCGCTCCAGCTCGGTCCGCCCAAGGGACTTGAGTATCGCATCGAACAATTCCGAGCGGCTGATAGGCTTAGTCAGGCAGGCCGCGACGCCCAGGTCTCGAGATCTGCGCACGTCGCCATTCATGATTGAAGAGCTAAGCATCACCACCGCCGGCCGGCCCTGCTCTCCTCTTTGCCTGATTTGCTCGACTAGCTCGAACCCATCCATCACGGGCATCTGGCAGTCGGTAATCAGCAGCTCGAAGCTCTCATTGCGCATCCCGGCTTGATCAAACTTTTGGAGCGCTTCGTTGGGCGAGCTGGCGGTTGTGCAGACCATGCCACAACGCGTAAGCATTCGTTCCAGAATTCTGCGATTAGTAGCCAGGTCATCCACAATCAGAGTGCGCAGCCCATGAAGCGCCTGTTCGGAACAGCAGTCACTTTTCCGAACCGCCTCGTCCAGTTTGAACAGGCCTGTGAAATGAAAACAGCTGCCAACGCCCTCTTCGCTTTCCGCCCAGAGCCGCCCACCCATCAGGGCGGCAAGCCGACTCGAAATAGCGAGTCCCAATCCGGTTCCGCCGTACTTGCGAGCTGTGGACGTGTCCGCCTGAGTGAACGGAGAGAAGATGGCCGCCAGTTTATTTTCAGGGATTCCGATGCCAGTGTCGCTAACCGAAAACTGAAGCTCGACGGTCTGCCCGAGGGCAGACACGACTCCCACTTTGATCTGGATTTCACCGCGTTCGGTAAACTTCAAGGCGTTACCGGCAAGGTTCATTAAGATCTGCCGCAGCCTAACCTCATCAGCCACCACGCATTCCGGAGTATTCTCGTCGAACTCGCAACTCAACTCGAGACCTTTTTCACCGGCCTGCAACGCCAGAGTCTTCACGGCGCCAACAACGCTGTCGCGGAGGTCGCATCGAACCGGATCGAGGTCGAGGCGTCCGGCCTCGATCTTTGAAAAATCGAGAATGTCATTGATCACCGTTAACAGCGAGTCCGCAGAGGCTTTTGCAGTTTGCAGATAACAGCGTTGTTCCTCTGTCAGTTCGGTTCCGAGTGCGAGTTCGGTCATGCCGAGTATGCCGTTCATGGGGGTTCGAATTTCATGACTCATGTTGGCAAGAAATTCGCTTTTGGCTTGGTCGGCCGCTTCGGCTGCCCGCTTGGCTTCGAGGAGGTCTTTTGTTTGTTGCCGTACCCGGCGACGGAGCGACAGGACCCAGGCGAGACCCAGAACGGCGGCGATTGCGAGTGCCGCCAGGAGGATGAATGCGTGCTGGAGTGTCCACCAGGACGCGCGTTGAACGATCCGCACGTCTCCGGCAGAGCGCAGCAAGAGGCGAAACGAAATGGGCTGCTTGCCGTCATCTACCTCGACGGCGCAAATACCGGTGAGCTGGAGGATGCTGGCTTGCGTCAGGTTGAGGCCGGCTGCATTGGACCGGCTGGGAAATGTCGCGACAAAATGCGCGTCACCGGACTTTAGAAGAAGCGCGGGTTTGTCACGCTGTGACTCGTCTCCTTCCAACAGCGCGGTAACCCTGATTAACTGCCCGTCGTAACGTCCGGTGCGAGCCTCGTCCGCAGTGGAGGAGACCGGAATGGGTTGCTTCGAAGTACCGCTCCTTCGAATCAACACGTCCGTCAGTACCGGCGTATATGACCCTACCTCCGGAAAACCGACTGCATCTACCAGGTCGTTGGGCGCTACACGTTGCGTTCCACTCTGCTCCATCGCGATACCGCCAGTTCCGTCCCAGAGATAAACGCCTTTACCGTGGGCGTACGTCACCAGACCGCGCAAGTGGATCGGCTGGGTCGAACGCCCGCCCCCGCGCGAGGGGAACAGCATCAGGCTGTTGACCGCGACGGGAGGAGTCAGAAACGGATTGCCTGCGGGGCGCTGCAGTACCGTGAGGTTCTCGCGAGTGGGCACGTAGAACTCCACTCCATTTAGCTGATTTTTCTTGTTGAAGAGGTTGCTGCAGACTGCTTCGATTTTTAGCCTGGTTGCGACCAGTGCATCTAACTGTGTGCGTGGCATGTCGGGCACGAAGACATTCACGACGTCATCTCCAGTGTCGAAGCGTAGCGTGGGCGATCCATCTAACGTCGAGACAGCGCGCACAATGCCGGAAAGAGTAACGAACAGACCGTCACTGGCCCCGGAGGCCAGCATGCCGAAGCTGAGATGCAGCGGACGAGGCAACCGCGACTTGCTCACGACGCGCACTACGGGTTCAATTACCGCTGGCGCGTACCCGCTCGAGAACGTGGTGAAACCTCGCACATCAACGACGTCTCCCGGATTACCCTGAAACCGTCGGCTCGGCGCTTCAAGGAAGATCCCGCCGCTGCCATTCTGAATACAGTAGACATTTCCATCCCGGCCAGCGGTGTTGTAAGTGACGACCGCCCGAAGGTGAACTGCATTTTGCGCGGACGCTTGCGTCGCGGAAAGGTGTTTGATTGCAGAAATGCTGGTCAGAACCGGCCTCTCCGCGGCGCTCTGGCATTCAACTCCTCCGGTTATGATCAGGCCCAAGGACAGGATTGTCCGATGGGCTGGTCTCCACAGGAATAGCGTTTCCAGGCAGTATTTGCGTCCCCTGGTCATCCTGTTGAATATATCGTCCGAATGGAACCTTTAATTCATAGCCGAACCACGAGATTTCACGCCATGTTGAGAAATGGCTCCCCCCGCGTCAGCGTCGCTGCCGAAATGGTCGTTTTTCGGTGCTAATGACCGCGACGTGCGCGGTTGTTCTTCGATCACTTTCGCAGTCATCACATCCCTGCGACTTTTAGACTCGGGCCAATGCACGTTTAATACAAGATTCCACGGGAGCGCAGCTCGACCTGTGGTTTCTACAGATATAACGATGCGCTTGAGGGCGAATCCTACAGAGCGGGGTAGCAAACTAACGGTTCCCCTGCGGCATACGCCGAAGCAACGCAAAAGGACCCGAAATGACAAACCTCCTTCTTGAGAATCAAATTGCAAAAGCGCCCACGCGGCAGCGCCCCGACGACATATCAGCCAGTTACGCAGAGGCGCTTGCTGCCGATCTGAGAGGGTGTATTGAAGGCGAGGTGCGCTTCGACAGCGGAAGCCGAGCTCTATACTCGACCGAGGCCTCGAACTATCGCCAAGTGCCGATCGGAGTGGTTATTCCGAAGACGATCGACGATGTGATCGAAGCTCTGAAGAGTGCCCGTCGTTTTGGGGCTCCAATACTCGCGCGGGGCGGAGGCACCAGCCTATGTGGCCAATGCTGCAACGTTGCCGTTGTATTGGATTTTTCGAAATACCTGAACCGGATTGTCGGAATTGATTACGAGGCAAAGCAGGCAACCGTTCAACCCGGTGTGGTTCTCGACTGGCTGCGGAGTGCAGCGGAGAAACACTCGCTCACTTTTGGCCCCGATCCCGCCACTCACAACCACAACACAATCGGCGGAATGATCGGGAACAATTCGTGCGGCACCCACGCGGTAATGGCCGGGAAAACCGAGGAGAATATTGACGAACTGGAAATCGTCACTTACGACGGTGTGCGCCTGCGTGTTGGCTCGACCAGTGAAGACGAGTTAGAGACCCTCATTCGACAGGGCGGCCGCAGGGGCGAGATCTACGCGGGTATGAAAGCGATTCGCGACAAATATGGGGATCTGATTCGCCAGCGATTTCCCAACATCCCGCGGCGCGTGTCGGGCTATAACCTGAATCAACTATTGCCAGAGAACGGGTTCCATGTAGCGCGAGCGCTGGTTGGCTCTGAGTGTACGCTCGCGCTCACTCTTGAAGCGAAATGCCGGCTGGTCTGGAGCCCGCCGGGCAGATCGCTTTTGGTGTTGGGATATCCCGACATCTTTCAAGCGGCCGACCACGTCATGGAGGTTATGGAGACTGGCCCAATTGCCTGCGAAGCGGTAGACGAAATGCTCGTCGAGGATATGAAGAAGAAAGGGCTTCATACCGACGATCTGAAATATCTTCCAGAAGGTAGAGGCTGGCTGCTCGTGGAATTTGGCGGGCATACGAAAGACGAGGCCGATGATCAGGCGCGGCGCACGATGGATGCGCTCAAGAAGAGCGAGGGCGCGCCGAACATGAAGCTCTACGACAAGCCCGAGGAGGCATCAAAGATTTGGGAGGTGCGTGAAGCGGGTTTAGGCGCTACAGCGTGGGTGCCGGGCCAGCATGTGACATGGGAAGGCTGGGAGGATTCGGCCGTACCGCCCGAAAAGCTCGGCGCGTACCTGCGAGATCTGTGCGCTCTCTATGACAAATACGGGTACATGGGCGCGTTATATGGGCATTTTGGACAGGGCTGCGTGCACACGCGCATCACATACGATTTTTATACCGCCGAAGGTATTGCAACCTACCGGCGTTTCATGGATGAAGCCACAACACTTGTGACACGCTACGGCGGCTCGCTATCCGGAGAGCATGGTGATGGCCAGTCGAAGGCAGAGTTTTTGCACAAGATGTTCGGGCCGGAATTGCTCGAGGCGTTTCACGAGTTCAAGCGAGTATGGGATCCGGAATGGAAAATGAATCCGGGCAAGGTAGTGCATCCGTATCGCATTGACCAAAACCTCCGCTTGGGTGCCGACTACAACCCCATGCAGGTGGAAACGCACTTCCATTTCCGCTCGGACGGAAACGATTTCGCGCATGCAAGCCTGCGATGCGTTGGCGTGGGCGAGTGCCGGCGTCAGCATAAACAGACAATGTGCCCCAGTTACCGCGCAACCCTGGAAGAAAAGCATTCTACCCGCGGCCGTGCCCACCTCTTGTTCGAAATGATGCAAGGCGAGGTCATCAGGGACGGTTGGAAAAGCGACGAGGTGTACGACGCGCTCGACCTCTGCCTGGCGTGCAAGGGCTGCAAGCATGACTGCCCTGTGAATGTCGACATGGCGACGTACAAGGCGGAATTCCTGTCGCATTACTATAAAGGCCGGCTGCGGCCGCGCTACGCGTACGCGATGGGCTGGATTAACCTCTGGGCGCAAGCCGCCTCGCCCTTTCCCGAGATCGCAAATTTCTTGAGCCAGACGCCTGTACTAAGCAGTCTCACGAAGCTGGCAGGCGGAATCGCACAGGAGCGCCGCATGCCGCCGTTCGCGCGGCAGACGTTCCAGTCATGGTTCCGCCATCGCTCGCCTCAGAATCCGGGCAGACCGCAAGTGGTGCTTTGGGCAGACACCTTCAACAACAACTTTCATCCTGCGGTAGCGGCATCGGCCACTGAGGTGATCGAGGCTGCGGGATATCAGGTTATCGTGCCGATGAAACATCTCTGTTGCGGGCGCCCACTATACGACTACGGATTTCTGGATATGGCGAAGAAGTACCTGCTCGGCGTTCTCTCGGCGTGCAAAGGTCACATACAATCCGGAACTCCCTTTGTAGTGCTCGAGCCGAGCTGTCTGGCGGTGTTTCGCGATGAGATGGCGGATCTTCTTCCGCACAATCAAGACGCACAACGCCTGGCAAAACAGTCGTTCACGCTGGCTGAATTCCTGGATCAAATGGCTCCCAATTATTCGCCGCCTAAGCTCGAGCGCAAGATTGTCGTGCACGGCCACTGCCACCAGAAAGCGGTCGTAGGAATGAACCATGAAGCGAGCATATTGAAGAAAATGAGCGCCGACGTATCCGTCCTCGATAGCGGTTGTTGTGGCATGGCCGGTAGCTTCGGCTTTGAGGAACACAAGTACGATGTGTCGCAAAGGGTGTTCGCGCATGAGTTGGAGTCGCAGGTGGAAGAAGCTCCGGCGGAGGCGGTCCTGCTGGCTGATGGTTTCAGCTGCAAAACGAAGATCGAACAGAACACGCAACGTCAGGTTCTGCACATGGCACAACTTATAAAGATGGCGATGGATCTGGCCCATAACTCAACGGATGGTCGGGAGCGCGCATACGCGACGCTTCGCCGTAACGACCACCACGCGCGCGAATGGGTCACAGCAGGCATCGCAGCCGGGCTGCTCATCGGAAGCGGACTGCTATCCTGGCGTAGTTTGCTTCGTCCCGGCGCCTAAACGCGCCGGGAAGACAGGAGCTTAGTTTCGGCATGAGAAACGGCAATTATGAGCGAACGACTTGCTGCGTAGTCGGGGGTGGGCCTGCCGGCATGATGCTCGGGTTCTTATTAGCTCGAAGCGGAGTCCGCGTCACGGTTCTCGAGAAGCATGCGGATTTTTTTCGGGATTTCCGCGGGGATACCGTGCATCCATCAACCCTGGAACTCTTCTTTGAACTCGGGCTCCTCGACAAGTTTCTTAAAGTGCCGCATCAGAAGATCGCATCCGTAGGCGGCGTATTCGGCGATTTCCCCTTTACTGCGGCCGATTTTCGCCGCGTACGGACCCGCTGCCAGTTCGTCGCATTGATGCCCCAGTGGGATTTCCTTAATTTCGTTGCCGGCGAGGCGCGGCGGTTTCCGAATTTTAATCTCGAGCTGGAGCACGAAGCGACAGACCTGGTCTCTGAGGAAGGCCGTATTGCAGGCGTTGAGTTGAAGTCGCCTTCCGGCACAGGAATTGTCTATGCCGATCTGGTAGTAGCTTGCGACGGACGCGAGTCCGTTTTGCGGCAGCGTGCAGGTTTGGAAGTGATGGACTCCAGCGTACCGGTCGACGTGCTCTGGTTCCGTATCAGTCGAGAGCAGGGCGATGCAGAGGACGTGCTTGGCCGTGTGAATTTTGGAAAAGCGCTGATTCTGATCAATCGCGGAGATTACTTCCAAGCCGGTCTTATCGTACGGAAGGGCAGCTTTGGGCAGATCCAGCGCGACGGTTTGGAGCGCTTCCGGGAAGATGTTGTCCGGATCGCCCCCTTCTTGAAGGGCCGAGCGGAAGAACTGCGCGGTTGGGATCAGGTGAAACTACTCACGGTGCGGATCAATCGTCTCCGCAAGTGGTACCGTCCGGGTCTTGTATGCATCGGTGACGCTGCGCATGCGATGTCGCCGGCCGGCGGTGTGGGAATCAACCTGGCAATACAGGATGCGGTAGCCGCGGCCCGGATCGTTGCGGGCGCGTTGCGCGAGCGCGGCTCAACCGATAGATTATTGCCGAAGATACAGCGGAGGCGTGAATTGCCGACTCGCGTGACACAGTTTTTCCAGATGCGAGCCCATATCGCTTTCGCACGCGTTTTTGACAATCCTGGACCGCTCGAGGCGCCGTGGCAGTTGAAAACAGTAATGCGCATACCTGGCGCCCAGCGTCTGCTCGGCCATCTCGTAGGCGTTGGCGTTAGGCCCGAACACATCAGGAAGCAGGCGCCCCACCGGCTCGTAAGGTTTGCATGCGGCCTGGGTGTAGGGCTGGCTCTTGTGGGCTGGCCACGTCGCCGCACGGCACTTTAGTTTAAACCTGAATTCCGAAATTAAGTGAGCGCAAGTGGGAAAGTCCCTGAGACAACAGGGAGATGAGCACAGTTTCTCTAAGGAGCTTTGGCGCTGTGGCCGCAACTGCTGAGCTTTCTGGAACAGCGCCGTCTGCCCTACATTGTAATCGCGCGGATGACCCGGTGGGTACAGCGCGCCGCGCAACGTGTCGAGCAGTGGCAGGTTCTGGATGAGAATTATGCCCTCAGCCGAGTTCCCCTTGCAGCTCTGGAGTTGGAAGCCCCAGCGACGCTTCATCGCCGTGCGCGAACGCGTTCGTGAGTCGCGCCTTTGTGTGGGTCGCAAACTGATCGACGTGCCTGGCTACACGTGGTAGCCGCTAGCAGGTGCGTGCCTTCTATCTCAATAGGGTCCATGACGATTTGGGCACCGAGCTTTTGGTCGTAATTTTGATAGATTCTTGAAGGTTAGAGACGCTAATCGCTAGGGACACCATCGTTACGGCATGCCCAGGCTCCAGCGAACAAAGAAGATCACCGTAGGCGGATGACACTCGACAACAGTATTCGAGACTTTCTAGAAACGGAGTTGCTACCATCATGAAAAAATTCAGTGCTGCTGCACGCAGTGGTGTTGTGTTGTGCAGTCTTCTGTCCGCGCAGCAGAGGCAACCCTCAAAACCTTGTCCGGCAGAAGGTTTTAGCGGAGGATTCAGTCACGGCTGTCCACAAAAACAGTTCGCCAACCCGTCTGATATCTCAGCGATGATGGCGGCATTACCGGATAAGCCGCTGGCAACACCCCAAGGTCTTCGTCACGTACTTGTATTGTGCAGGGCCACCGGCTGGGTACATACATCTATTCCTCTAGCGGCGAAGATGGTCGAGTATCTGGGAGACAAGACGGGCGCATGGATGACGACCATCACTTACGACCCCGCCACGATTACTACTGAAAATCTCCAGCGCTATGATGCGCTGTTCCTGGACAGCACCACGGGCGAGTTTCTCGATGACCCAAATGATAAAGCGATAACCCAGGCGCGCAGGCAGGCCCTTCTCGACTTCGTCAGAGACGGAAAGGGGCTAGCTGGCATTCACGCAGCGACCGATTCGTACCACACCACGGTACGCCCCGCTGCACCCGGCGCAGCAGCAACTGCCCCAACGGGAACTTGGCCAGAATTTAACGAAATGATCGGCGGCTTTTTCAAATTTCACTGGACCTACCCGACCCTGATCCCCGTAAAGATTGACGATCGAAGCAGCCCGCTGACTTCCATGTATCCGCCCGGTGGCTATGTGATTGTAGACGAGACGTACACGTTCGCGCAAGACTCGTTCAGCCGCAAGCGTGTTCACGTGTTGACCAGCATTAACTATAAGAAAATGAGCGCGGAAGACAAAGCCAAGGAACCCGCCGCAACTCGGCGTACCGACGGCGACTACGCACTAAGTTACATTCAGCACGTCGGCAATGGCCGCGTATTCTACGAAGCGCACGGCCATGATGAGAGTGTTTATTTTTCGCGACCATTTGTACTGCATATGCTTGCGGGGATTCAGTATGCACTCGGCGATCTTAAGGCGGACGATAGCCCGAGCGAGAAATAGAACTGGAAAAATAGGAACGGAACACACCCGTCCTCCGCTATTCGCAGCGAAGAGCCTCGATCGCATCTACCGAACCAGCACGGATTCCGGGTAGCAAGCTCGCTATGCTAGCGACCACGAACATTAGCAGAGCTACACCTATTAACACTCATGGATCGGTGGTCCGTACTTCAAAAAGGATCCCCCGCATCAGGCGCGTCAACGCGAGTCCACCTGCCACGCCGGCCACCGCCCCGATGACGGCTAACTGAACTCCTTCTCTAACCACGGTCGCGATTACCTCTCGGGGCGTGGCCCCAAGTGCGATGCGAATTCCGATTTCTTTCCTTCGCTGCGACACTGATTGAGACACAACACCATACAACCTAACAGCCGCAAGTAGCAACGACAGGCCGGCAAAAGTTGCGAATGCGGCAGTATTGAACTGTGAGGGCAATTCTGAGGCTGCTCAGCAGCCTCCAGATCCGATCGCAACTCGCGTTCAAGATCCTGCTCGCGTTCGCTCTTCCGCCACCAGCGCATGCAAACTCCTTCACTCGTATCGCAGGGCCACCATCGGATCGACGCGTGAAGCCCTCCGCGCAGGAATCCAGGCCGCGAGCGCCGCAACGACGAGCATAACGATGACGGCCCCGGCCACGCTCGCAGGATCATTCGGCGTCACCCCATACAGTAGCTTCCGCACCGTGCTCGTCAGCAGGAGCGCGGATGGTACGCCCACGAAGATCCCTAAAACCGCCATAAAGAGACTCTGGCGAAGGACCATCCATCGCACGTCGCCTCGCTGCGCCCCAAGAGCCATCCGGACGCCAATTTCCCCTATGCGGTGATTGACGGAGAAGGCCATAACACCGTAGAGACCGATGGCGGCCAGTATCACGGCGATTATTCCAAACATGGTCACGAGAGTTGCAAATAATCTCTCCGTCCCGAGAGAGTGATCGATCTGCTCGCGCTCCGTGCGCATTTCCGCAACCGGGAGATTTGGATCGATGCTCGCGACGGCCCGGCGCACAGCGGACGCGAGCGACAACGGAACCAGCCGCGTCCGGATCACGAATACCATCCTGCTGTCGCCGGGCGGACGCGAAGCGAACGGTATATAGGCCGTCGGCGGGACTTCGTCACGTACACCTCTGTAATGCGCATCCCTGGCCACGCCCACGATTGTGAACGGCTTGGAATTGTTACGATCATCCACCCAACGGGGCGGGTAAAAAATCTGTCCGATCGGGTTTGCAGCTGACAAATATTTTTTGACGAGGGTTTCATTCACGACGGCGCTGGGGATCGCGCGATCGAAGTCGGCGGCGGATAAATCACGGCCCAGCAAGACCGGAATCCTCATTGTCGAGAGAAAGGAATCCGAGCAATAGAGAAACCAAGTTTGTTTGATCGTTTTGTCGGAGACGGAGAAGCGAATCGGGCCATTGGTAACGACGCCCCCAATTAAGGGAAGCTGCGACATCCCAACTGACTCGACGCCGGGAATGCTGTTGATGCGCGCCTCCAAGCGTCTGTAAAGGGCGCCCAACTGATCCGGCTTGTAACCACTGCGGCCTGGATCCGTCTGAAATGTCAGAATCTTGTCTGTTTGGAAACCGAGATCGACAGCGGCAAGACTTAACAGCGTTCGTAGGAACAGACCAGTCCCCACGACGAGCAACAGAGATAAAGCAATCTGGACTGATACGAGATAACGGCCCAACGATGAACGAGACCCACGGCCCGGTGCGATTGTCATGGTTTCTTTCAGGCCTGATCCCACATTCACATGGGTGGCACGCCACGCGGGCATCGTTCCGAACAGTAGGGCGGTAACCACCGAAACTGCGAATGTAAAGCCAAGAGCGCGGATGTCAACTCGGGCATCGATGCTCAGAGTCGAGGCTCCCGCAAAGAAATTGAGGAGAAGACGCAGCATGGGTCTGGCCAACAACAGACCGGCAATACCACCCATACCGGCGAGCAGCATGCTTTCAGCGAGCATATGCCGGACAAGCCGCCAGCGGCCCGCGCCTAACGAGATTCGGATTGCGATTTCCCTGGCGCGGGCCGTGTGTCGGGCAAGAAGGAGATTCGCCAGATTCACACAGGCGATGAAAAGCACGAGACCGGCAATGGTGGCGAGGATATAAATCGAAGTTTGGATTGATCCCCGCAGCAGCCCCACTCCGCGATTTCCGGGTTCAAGAACGATTTTAGGCCGGTTTGAAACCGGGATCGTGGCTCCCGTGTAGCTATCCATATGACGGGCGAGTGCCGCCTGAACTGCCGCAGTTGCTGCTGCTTCGGATGCATTTCGCTTGAGCCGTCCAAAGATCTGCACCCACCAGATGTCGGGTGCAGTGAGACTGTAATAAGTGGGAGCGGTCTCAGCCACCATTGAAATAGGCACGAATAGATCGATTGCTCGGCCAGGCATCAGACCTTGAAAAGACGGCGGCATAACACCAACGACCGTAACCGGCTCGCGATTAACCAATATCGCGCGTCCGACAATGCTGGGGTCGGAAGCAAAACGTCTGCTCCAGTACAGGTGAGTTAGTACAGCAACGCCGGGCTTACCAGGCGCATCATCCGCCGGGAGAATGGGTCTCCCGATTAAAGGCTGCGCCCCAAGACCCGTGAAGTAATTGCCTGAAACATAGTGGCCGAATGCCAAGTCAGTGGTTACATGGTCCGTTACCGTGAACTGATTTTGAGCGAATGCGACGAGATCTGAAAATTGAGGCACTGTATTGCGGAAGATCTCGTAGGCGGCATACGAAAATGACCCATCAACGGTCCGGCCCTGATCGTCGGGAATCGCGTAGCCGCTGTGACTTCTCATTCCGATTGGATCGCCGTGGCGAATCCATGTCAGGATGCGAAGTTGCTCGGGGTGTCTGACTGGAAGCGATTTCAGCAACACCGAGTCAAGCACGCTGAAAACGCTGGTGTTCGCACCGATCCCGAGCGCGAGCGACAACACCCCAATCGCCGTGAATCCCGGACTTTTATGCAACATCCGCGCCGCATAGCGCAGATCCTGCCAGAAGCGTTCTAAAGAAACCCAGCCCCACATTTCTCGTACCTCCTCCTTCACTAGCGTCGTGTTGCCGAATGCTCTCTTAGCTGCATCGCGAGCATCCTCCGGAGATAGCCCGTTCTCCCCTTGTTCTGAACCTCCAACTCCAGATCGGACTGCAGCTCGCGCTCGAGATCCCGCTCGCGTACTTTTCTCCGCCAGAAAAACATGCGTTACCTCGAGTCACTCATATCTGAGAGCTGTCATTGGGTCGACGCGACTCGCGCGGCGGGCTGGCGCAAACGCCGCAACGATAGCCACCGACATCAGAACCGTTGTGGCGCCCATCAAAGTCGGGAAATCGTAAGCGGCGACATCGAACAGAAAGGGCCGCAAAAAATGTCCTGCGGCCAGTGAAAGCGGAATACCCAAAACGAGCCCAACGGCAACTGAGAGCAGAGCATCGCCCACTACAAGCCACTGCACGGTCCTCGGTTGCGCGCCGAGTGCCAACCGCACACCGATCTCGCGCGTGCGGCGCGCGACAGTATGGGCAAGCGTGCCGTACAGGCCGACTGCGGCAAGCAGCAACGCCAGCCCGCCGAAGCCCGAGGACAGAGTGAGAAGCAATCGCTCGCGCTCGGTGGCTTGATCCACCTGGGCCCGGAGCGTGGTCACCTTTTGGACCATTAAATCTCTGTTGGTTGCGGCCAACGCGACCTCGGTCTCAGGGATCACAGCGGCATCCATACCGGGCTGAACTCGCAGCGATATTGATGTGATCTTGACGGGCGCCTGCGCAAGCGGTACCCACATCATTGGCTCCGTTTTGCGCTCGCGCAGGTCGTTATATTTCGAATCGTGGACTATGCCGACGATGGTGAAGGCCCGGGACTCGTTGCCGTATGTCATGACGAAGGCACGGCCAAGCGCGTCTCCACTGTGGATTCGCTCGCGCACGAACGATTCGTTTACTACCGCAACAGGCAATGAACCTTCCCGATCGCTCTCCGTAAATCCGCGACCCCGCAGCACGTGCATTCCGACGGCGTCGAAATAGCGGGGAGAGATATAGTCGAGCAATGTAAACTGGCCATTCTCGGGGTGTGCCGCATCGTAGAGACTCAGCCCGACATAATTCCCTCCAAAGAGACCGAGCCACGAGATGCCAGCAGCACGCACGCCAGGCAGTGCGTTCAGGCGCCGGTCTAAAGAATGATATTCGGCTGCCCGCCGCGCTTTCTGTTCGGACGTCTCGACCTCACCAAATCCGGCAGCAGGCGCAGTGTCTCTGATGTCCATGAGCACGACATGACTAGGGTTAAAGCCAGGATCCACTCCGAGGACACGCAACATGGTCCGCAATAGCAAGCCAGCCGACGTAACGAGCAGCAGGGACAATGCCAATTGTGCCGCGACGAGGGTGTGGGCCACGCGTTGGGCGGAGCGAGCGCTCGTCATACGCCCGGCGCCAGCCATTTCCGTTTGCAGTCTCCCACTCAAACGCAGAGCCGGAAGAATTCCGGCAAGCAAGGCGGCAAACAAAGTTGCCGCGACAGCCACGATCAATACCCGGCCATCCGGTGCGGTCTCGAGCGCAACAGGCAAATATGGCAACGACACGAAACTAGCAAGCACAGGCGTGCTCAGCAATGCTAGTGCGAGTCCCAGCAATTCACCACACCCGGCGAGCACAGCTGCCTCGATGAAGAGCTGCCGCATTAATCGCGCGCGGCCCGCGCCCAGGGCTGCGCGTGTAGCGAGTTCCCCGGTTCGCGTCGCCCCGCGCGCTAGAAGCAGATTAGACACGTTTGCTGCTGCAATGAGCAGGACCACAATCGTCACTGCGAGCACCAGCGCGAGCGGCTCTTCAAACTGACGTCTCAGTGTGTCAAGCCCCTGCGCCCCACGCGCAACAATCATCTTGAATTCGCCGGGCCTTGGAGCCGCTTGCCCAGGTTGAAATGATACTCGCGGCTCGGCCGCCTCGAGGCGTTGATACAGCGCGGTCAGCTCTGCTTCCGCCTGAGCGACCGTCACATGAGGACGAAGACGCCCCATCACTCCAGAGAAGAAGGCCATGCCGTGGCTTGCCAGCAGTTTTGGATCCGTAAGTGGACGTAAGGGCAGCCAAACCTCCGGCGCGTAACCGGATTCATGGCTGCGAAACCCGGCGGGAGCCACGCCTACGATCGTGCATTCCTTCTCGCCTATGCGCATTTCGTACCCCAGTGCCGCCGGATCCCGGTGAAAGCGATCAGTCCAGAACGCGTAGCTGATGACGGCGGCGCAAGTGGCTGGCGAAGTCTGGTCATCGCTTTGCGCAAGTAGTCGGCCGAGCGCCGGCGAGAGACCTAGCACCTCAAAATAGTTGCCCGAAACGAGGCTACTTCGCAAATATGCCGGCGCTTCGCGGCCCAGCGCCACCTTAAGATAAGGCTCATCCGAGACGGCGAACATCCCGGTGAGCGACTGCTGCCTCCGGCGCAGCTCCTCAAACACTGGATTAAAAAGTACGAAGCGTTCACCTCGAAGCTGCGGCTGCAAGACGACGAGGCGTTCTGGCGCCGTAACGCGGAGTGGACGAAGTACGACAGCGTTCAGCACGCTGAACACGGCCGTCGTAGCGCCAATACTCAACGCTAGCGACAGCGTTGCGACTAGGGTGAATCCTGGGTTCTTTCGCATCCCGCGAAGAGCGTGGCGCGTATCCTGTGCCACTTGTTCGAGAATTGTCCAACCCCACATTTCACGCACCTCCTCTTTCACCAGAGTTGTGTTGCCGAAGGCTCGATTTGCCGCATACCGCGCTTCCTCCGCTGACAGGCCATGCTCATGCTGCTCCTCGGCCTCAAGCTCCATGTCGGTGCGCAGCTCGCGCTCGAGATCGTGCTCGCGAGCCCTCCATCGCCGCCAAAACATGAATCACCTACTCGTATCGCAAGGCAACTATAGGATCGGCTCTTGTTGCGAGTCGCGCAGGTATGTAGCTTCCCAAAAGCTTTTTTGTCATAGTTGTCAGACGATATTCTACCCAAAATTGTTCGAAACTGGGTAGACTACCGACTGACGTTCTGGTTAGCACAATTATTTTGACACGCAAGCCGGAGGCGCTTTTCGGTCAAATAGTGAGCCGGCCAGCCCTATGCGATCTGCCGATCGGAGACCTCAGTTACTGCGGCCGCAGCCGTTTGGATTTGGGCGTGGCGAGGTACGAGAACCGACCAAATGGCTGCCTTGCGGCAAGGGTGATATGAAGGAGTCATTTGGTAACTGCGTAGCTAGGCGATCCAGCTCTGGCAATCACGATTGGCTGATAGAATCCCGTCTCGGCTGGCAGTAACCAACGCTGATCGATGAACCCCGCATTTTCAATCGCGCTCGTCAATTCGCTTCGTAACAGTGCCCGGTAGGTGGCGGCGTAGTGCTGAGATTCCCAACCGGTAGACGTCTCGCGCGTAATATAGAGATGGAAAGTATATCGCCGATCGTCAATCCAGTCCCACACTTGGTGCACGATTCGCCGCTTTCCCTGGTCGGAGTAGAAGTTTGGGCCTTGCACAACCGGCTTTTCCCGTATCAGCTGATCGTAGTCCCGAATGCTGGCCATGAAGAGGCCACCAGCCCGAAGTTTTTTTCGTATTTCGCTCGCTACTTGACAGACCTGTTTATAGCTTTCAAGATGCGGAAGCGAATTGTCGAAGCACACTGCGGCATCAAAGCCATCACCCCAAACGGGACTCAAATCTCGCATATCAGCGACGACGAATTCAGCGTTGATTCTTCTTTCAGACGCCTCGCGACGAGCTCGCTCGATTGCTAAGCGGCTGATATCACACCCGACAACCAAGTGCCCTCTGATGGCAAGTCCGAGCGCTTGTGTCCCAATTCCGCAGGCACAGTCTAGTATCCGTAGTCGGCGGCGAGATCCACTGTTCTCGTTCTCTATTATGGGGCCGATTATGCCGGCCTGGCGCATAATCGAAGTATTCCAATCGGCAAATATTAAGTGGTAGTTGGCGGCGAGCTGGTCGTAGCAGTCCCGCATCGTTTCACTCATGCCGAATTCCATCTTCTTGGCGGCTGGTCACGAATTTTCTCCTTTGAGCAGATAGCCAACCCTTTTTGTATCGACGGGTTCTGTTCGAGAAGATACTTTACCGTAGGTGAAGGTCCCACTCATGTAGTTGTCGGTAGGACGTGGTGGCTGACAACGGATTCGATTGGGTGACTGGTCAGATCGGAGCCTTCTGACAAAGCCACCTTTAGGCTGGCTTGACAGATAATAAGATATCTATATACTAGGAAGTCTGAGTATGCCCAAACCTGACTCGCTCCAAGGATCGCTGGATTTACTTGTATTGAAGATCCTCTCACGGAGACCGCGCTTACATGGCTACGCCATCATGTCAGCGATTAGAGACAGGTCTGGGGACGTACTGCGCGCCGAGGAAGGTTCGCTCTACCCAGCGCTGCACCGGATGGAGGAAGCTGGTTGGATTCGCGCTGAGTGGATCACCAAGGATACAGGACGGAGGGCGCGGATCTACGAGCTAACAGCGGCGGGAAAGAAGCAACTGATAGCCGAAGAATCGCGGTGGCAAACGGTCATATCCGCAGTGAATCGGGTTCTCAGGACGGTGTGACGTGTCGCTTCGGTCGCGCATCTCAAACGTATTTCGCACCGATCGTGTAAGGCGTGAGATTGACGAAGAATTCGAATCGCACATCGAAGCGGCGATCGAAGACGGGCGTGACCCTGCGGAGGTCCGAAAGGCTTTCGGTTCTCTATTACTGCGACGCGAAGAATGCCGCGACCTAAGGCTCATCCCGTGGCTCGACTCGCTTCGGGCAGACGGTGTCTTCGGCTGGCGGCAACTTATGAAAAGCAAGGTGATCTCCGCCGCGGCGCTTCTTTCGCTTGCATTGGGAATTGGTGCATGCACATCCGCATTCCGGCTCATCGATGCGCTCCTGCTGCGGCCTTTGCCGATTGCACATCCGGAGCGGCTGTACGATCTCTTCCGACAGCAAATCGGTTGGGATGGAAAGCCCGGAACGTTCGACGGTTGGGCGTATCCAGTGTTTCGTCAGATGCGGGCGGCGGTAGGGGATCAAGCCGAATTGATTGCAGTTTCGTTCGCGGAGCACACCGATCTCACCTACAAATCAGATCAGGAAATGGAGAAGGCGTATACCCTATACGTCTCCGGGTGGATGTTCAGCTCTTTTGGGCTCAGGCCTTCCTTAGGCCGGCTGTTCACCGAAAACGACGATCGTGAGCCGGGCGCGCATCCTTACGCGGTCCTCTCTTTCGACTACTGGACGCGCCGCTTCGGTCGGGATCGAAAAGTCATCGGGCGGACCTTCCGGATGGGAAAGGAGCTTCACGAAATCATCGGCGTCGTCGAGCCGCCTTTCACCGGCACTGAGCCTGGCTCCATGATCGACATCTTCCTTCCGACCATGATGAATCCTTCTGTCAGCCGTTCGGATTCTACTTGGCATAGAACGTTCGCATTGCTGAAATCCGGTGTCGCTGTAGAACCGCTTCGCGAGAGGCTCAACGCCATCTCTTTGGCATTCGAACGCGAGAGAGCGAAGGGGTTCACCAACATGTCCAAGCAGAGTATTGAGAATTACCTGCACCAGACGGTGTTGCTTGAGCCTGCGCCGTCAGGAGTCTCTGATATGCAAAACGCCAACCGTAATTCGCTGTTCGCTCTTGGTGTGTTGGTTGCCCTAGTTCTGCTGATTGCCTGCGCGAATGTGGCAAACGTGATGACCGCCCGAGCGACAGCGCGGGCCCGCGAAATGGCGCTGCGTCTCTCGATCGGCGCCGGCCGCTGGCGCCTCGTGCAACTGGTCCTGGTGGAAAGCGCAATACTTGCTTTCCTTGCAGCAGGCATGGGCTGGGTCTTCGCCTGGTGGTCTGCGCCATTCGTCGTCAGCATGATAAATCCGCCAGACGACCCGGCGCGCTTGTCGCTTGCGACGGATGGGCGGGTACTTGGATTCGGCCTGGCGCTGACCGTCGGCGTGACCTTCCTGTTTGGGGCGATACCCGCGCTGCGCGTCTCGCGCATTATGCCAGCGAGCGCACTTAAGGGCGGAGAAGACCCGAAGTCGCGTCGGCGCACAATGCACGCCCTCGTAGCTTCGCAGGTGGCTTTCTGTTTTGTTGTAGTTTTCGTAGCTGGGCTGTTTTTTGCTACATTCGAGCGATTGTCCCATCTGCCCACCGGCTTTTCTTCCGAACGCGTTCTCGCTCTCGATACAGTCGCACAGCGACCTGAGCCATCGGCGCTATGGGACCAGGTGGCCCAGCGGCTGCGCACGGTACCCGGCGTCGAGACAGTCGCGCTAGCCGGATGGCCATTGCTCAGCGGATACGGCTGGAACAACTCGGTTTCGATCAAAGGCGGACCCCCTAGCGACGATCTGACCTATTTTCTGAACGTCTCGCCCGGGTGGGTGGAAGCCATGAAGATTCCTTTCATCGCCGGTCGAGACTTTCTCCCGAACGATACGTATCCGGGTGTCGCCATCGTCAACGAGACTTTTGCAAAGCGATACTTCAGAGGAGAGAATCCAATCGGAGAAGCTTTCGACCAAACAGCAGATGAAGGCGCGCGTTTTCGCCTCGAGATCGTGGGCGTAGTCCGCGATGCTCGTTACCGCGGTATGCGCGAGGCTATCCCGCCGGTGGCGTATGTTCCGTTTCACTCGATCGATGCAAAGGGCGTTGCGCAGCGCATTGGCCATGCAACGTTCATTGTTCGCGCGTCCGGCCCGAACCCCCTCGCGCTGGCATCCACGCTTCGCAAGGAAGTGCCCCGCGCGCGATCCGAATTCCGTGTGAGCAACATACGAACACAAACGGAGATCAATCAGTCACTCACTGTACGCGAGCGACTGCTTGCGATGCTAGCGCTGTTTTTCGCTTCTGTCGCGTTATTGCTGGCCGGGGTGGGCCTGTATGGTGTGCTCGACTATTCCGTGCTACAGCGAAGGCACGAGATTGGTATTCGCATAGCCATCGGCGCACAAGCGAGTGAGGTCACGCTGAGCGTGACCGCCCACGTTTTCTCGATGGTGCTGGTGGGGACCATCGCAGGCCTCGTGCTTGGTATGGCGTCAGTGCGATACATCGAGTCGTTGCTCTACCAAGTGAAGATGACCGACTTGGGCATATTGGCTCTTCCTTCGGTAACAATTCTTGCTGTCGCTTTGCTGGCCGCGTTGCCGGCGGTGATTCGCGCAGTGCGAATCGATCCTGTCGCGATGCTACGCGCCGAATGATTGCGGCTTTGGGCTGGCACCCTCACGTTAAAATGGCCGTTCGGCTAGTTACATGACTCGACCGAATCAGAGTGCATCAGGTTCCTTGAAGACTCCGCGAGGGCAAAACCGTAAGCTCGGTCTGCTGCTCGACTAAGCGAAATTCTCGCACCGGTGTCCGCGCCTCATTCCCCGAAGATGCTGTCCTGTTTACTGTTCATTTGGAAGTCTCGAGTAGCATCGCTTTCAGAGCGGGCCGATGAACCTTTCCTGTCGCGCCTTTCGGCAAATCGCGAATAAAAACGATCCTCTCCGGGACTTTGTAGTCTGCAAGGCTTCTTCGCGCGTACTCACGCAACTCCCACTCGCGAGGCCCCGCACCGTTTCGCAAAGATACAAATGCAATTACGCGTTCACCATGAATCGAATCGGGCTCCCCTATAACGCCTACCTCTAATACCGCTGGGTGTTGATAGAGTGCTTCTTCTACCTCTTGTGGAGAGATGTTGGAGCCTGCGCGGATGATGATTTCCTTCTTGCGTCCCTTGAACCAGAAGTAGCCGTCAGAATCGCGAGTTCCCAGGTCGCCCGTATGCAGCCAGCCGCCCCGCAAGAGAGCCTCCGTCGCAGCGGGATCGTTCCAATATCCAACACAATTTGCCGGGCTTCGCACCACGATCTCGCCCGTCTCACCATCTTCAAGAGGTTTGTCGGCAGCGTCCACGATGCGCAACTCGACATCTGACTTCGGAATGCCCACCGATCCCGGCCGGATAGCCAGGCTCGGGTTCATTGTAATTGGAAAGGTTTCGGTCATGCCTATAACTTCCCGAAGCGGCACTCCGAATAGCACTGCAAAGCGTTCCTGCAATTTTAAGGGCACGCAATCTCCGCCAGCCAGTACGGTTCGCAGCGAGCTTGTATCGCGCGGCCTTCGCATTTGTTCTTCGATAACAAACTGCAAAAGCGCCGGTAGTCCCATCGTATAGGTGCACCGAAAGCGTTCGATGGCATCGAGAGCGGCGCCGGGCTCGAAGGCCGGCAACAGTACTGCCGGTATACCTAGATAGAGGGCCGGCAAACAGATCCCCGCCGAGCCCGACGGCGTGCATCATCTGTGTCATCGTGAGAACGATATCCTGGCTATTCAGCAGATCTTCGGCAACCAACCGGACTGCCTCTCTCAAAGAGCGATGCGTGTGGGTCACTCCCTTAGGCCGCGCGGTACTTCCCGACGTGTATAGAATCGCGGCGGGCTGGTCGTTATAAATTTCTGGCAATGGATGCGTGTTTCCGGGCGCAAGATCCGGCAGCTCTCTCAGGATGCACCGCAAGGATGTGCAACTTGAGCGAGCCTGCTCCGCAATCGGCGCGAGTGCTGGCTCGGTAAAGCACATTACCGATTGCGAGTGCTCTAGTATCCACGCCACCTCCGGTGATTTCAGCCGCAGGTTGACCAGTACCGCTATCAGGCCCGCTTTAAAGACAGCGAAAAAGATCTGGACGACCTCGATAGAGTTCGACCAATGAATGGCAATTCGATCCCCGGGGTGGAGTCCTTGATCAATCAGCCAGCCCGCGAGGCGGGTTGACGATTCATCGAGCTCCCGATAACACATCTTCTCGTCATTGCAGAACAAGGCAGGTGCATCAGGGTCTTGTAGGGCTCGGGAGTGTAGCAGTTCCCCTAGCGTCATACCCGCACCATCTTTCCGATGACTCAATCGGCAGACGTTCGCCATCGAATCTAGAGATCCATAGGCGTCGATTGCCATACTCATCTCGTTTCCTCGGAACGAGGACCAGAAGCTTGCTTGGCAACAACGAAGATCTGAACAAACGAGTGCAACGGCGCAGGCTGTTTTGTAAGGCGCCGTTTCAGTCCGTTCTCAAACCGGTCGGCGAAAAGTCGGTGTTGTTCCGGATCGCGAGCATCCGTGAGCGCGAGCGCCAACGAGGGAACAAAAATCGCCCGGAAAAACAGAGCGTGCTTGGTCGCGAGCGCTTCTTGATCTCCGTCAAGCTCGTAGTCAGCCCACGCGGAGTCCGGAAGCGAGCCGAGCTCGCAGCACTCTACACTCAGGCCCTCGAACTGCCCGTCAGTCTCGAACGGCGCGAGAAGATCGCTCCTTCGTCTCGGACAAGTTCCCAGCACCATTCGCTCGCGCTCATCCGCGCGAAGCGCTCCCCCATCAACCATGTCTGCGAGTACCGCGTTCGCATGGTCCATCAGCTCTTCAAGCCCCGTTACGCCGTCATCATTGAGAGCCGGCAACACGACCACGAGACGGCCTCCCGACCGTAATTCGCGCGCCCTCAAAGAGAGAAAGGCTTTCCAGTCTCGCGCAGCCTGGTGCAGGAATGCGGCGCGCTCGGCGCCTTTGCTACGAAGCGCGAGGAAATGTCCGGGAACGCACGCCGGGATGCGGCTCAGCCACACGGCTGCATACGAGCACCACCCTAGGTAGACCGATTGCGGGGGAAGAACCTTCTCGTAGAACGACCTCCCGATCGCGCAGGGAAATACATTGGGCTCGTCAAGACTATATCTGTCCGGGTCCGCATCCAGCACTTCGAAAAGCGTGTTGAAGTCGTTAGAGGGTTGGTCGATGTGAAAGACGAAAATAGGTCGATTCGGGTCCAGACGCGTCCGCAGGTTTTCGATGGCAACCCGTATGGGAGCAAGCGAGTTCTTACCTTGCGAAGATCCATAATCGGCAATCACTATGGGCTGATCGCCGCGGTCGAGTTCGATACTCTCAACCGCTTTTTCCAATAGCGGCAGCGCTAAAGCCGCCCCTCCTGCCGGAATCCTGGCGTGTCTATTATAAGAACCTCTTCCTTCCATTACGCCGTGATTAGGCATCGATGTAACTGACATGTCGCTTTCCTTCTCTCAGATCTCTGGCTCTGACGCGCCGCGTGAGGAACTTACCAATTGCGTGCTCGCTCGTAAAGGCGAGAAACGAGGACGAAAATACTAATCGGCTGGTGATTTTTTGAACCACGATGCCCGAGTTTTGATTGAAGAGGTGATCGGCAGACTGTGAACGGAATTACCGTGGTCTTGGAGTATTTCGCAGCCTGCTAACTTATGCCCGCAAATTCCCTAACAGAACTCGCATCGCGATGCGCGGATGCATGATGCTCGGGAGCGGCGCGACGAGGTTCGCGACCTTCAGGAACGCCATGGACGCTTCGGGATCGCGGTGCGCGGCCTTGTGCAGCTTGGCGATGTACCAGTTGATGAATCTCACTCGGGCATTGCGCGGCCCGATGGTTTCGGGAATCCGGAGGTCGGAGCCAACCGCGATCCTCCACGGAATATCCACCACTTTTGCGGCGCGCTCGAAAAATCCGTGCGCAAGATTTTCATCGTCCTGCATCAGGCACTGCTGCAAAGCATCCGCCTGCTGCGCGGCTACGGACATGCCTTGCCCGTAGGCCGGATTGAAGCTGCAGATGGCATCGCCGAACACGAGATAGCCCTCGGGAAACGATTTCAGCTTCTCGTAACGGCGCCGGACGCTCGCTGGGAACCGTCCGGTGAACGCATCGCCGATCGGTTCGGCATCGCTAACCACCTCGTGAATGAACGGAGCAGCCAGCGTCCTGGCGAATTCGATAAACCCAGCGAGCTCGCCCGGCGCCACTTGGCCGAAATACCCGACCAGCGTCACGGTCCACCGGTCGCCTTCTTGAGCGAGCAGCACTCCCCGGCGCTTGCCCTCAGGGGTGAACTGAATCACCACTGCGGAGTCGCCGTTCAGGTGATCGCTGCGGCGGCGGAACAGGCGCGTGGTGTAGGCGATGTCTACCTCGACCTTTTCCTCTTTGGGCTTCTCGAATCCAATGGATTCAAGCCACGCGGGGCTGTGCGAACCACGCCCGATCGAGTCTACGACAAGATCGGCAGGAATGGTTTCGCCGCCCGCTGACTTGTTACCAGAACCCTGCATGCGCACGCCGGTGACGCGGAGTTTGTCGCTCGAGACCGCCAGCCCTTCGACCACGTGGCCCTCCATCGCCTGGATATTCGGGATCGCAAGCAATCGTTTTCGCACGGTTCCTTCGAGAAGCGGCCGGCTGAGCAGCAGCGCATTGAGGCCGCTCGCGCACCGGCTCAGGCATGCGCCTTCGAAGAACCAGCGCGAGTCCGCGAGGACATCGACAGTGGGAACGCCCCTCTCGATCAACTCGTGCGAGATTCCGGGAAACAGATTTTCGAGCACGCGCACACCGCTCGCGAGCAACCCGTGCGTGTGGACTCCCTGCGGCACTCCGCGACGCTGCCGGCCGACCTCCGGGAACCTGTCGCGATCGATCAGCGTGACTCGCTCGAAATGATCGGACAGCACGCGCGCA
>JBAUZG010000013.1:0-24292 GCA_049585195.1 Bryobacteraceae bacterium
GTATTTTCCACGCCCTATCCTGAGTCGTCCTGGCGCGTGCCGTGGATGCATTCGCTGTTCGGAAACGCCGCCGCGGTTGCAACCGGAATCGCCGCGGCCATGCGTGTAAAAGGCCGGCCCGAAGTGCGTGTCGTAGCTCAGGGCGGCGATGGTGGCACCACAGACATTGGACTTGGGTGCCTCTCCGGGATGTTCGAACGAAATGACGACGTGCTCTATGTTTGCTACGACAATGAAGCCTACATGAATACGGGCGTTCAGCGTTCGAGCGCCACGACGGGCGGAGCGCGTACAGCGACCACCCCGCCTGTGGGTTCGCAGCCGGGAAACGTGTTCGGCCACGGCAAAAGCGTCCCTCTGATTGCGATGGCGCACAGGATACCCTATGTCGCGACGGCTTCCGTTGCCAACTTGCGCGATCTCGAATACAAGGTCGAGAAAGCGATGCGCATACACGGCGCTCGCTATGTGCACGTCCATGTGCCATGTCCGCTCGGATGGGGCTCGGAGCCGCACGATACGGTTCGGATTGCGCGTCTTGCGATCGAAACTGGCCTGTTCCCTTTGTTTGAGGCGGAATTTGGAACCGTAACAGACAAAACGCCCATCCGCCAGTTGAAACCGGTGGAGGATTATCTGCGTCTGCAGAAGCGTTTCGCTCACCTCTTTCGCGCGGATGCCGATCCGCGATGGATCGCGTCGATTCAAGAAATCGCGAACCGAAACGTTCAAGAATTTGGATTGCTGAGTGAGGTGAGTCATGCATAAGCCGTTTGCCATCACGTTAGAAGTGGGGTCTGGTCTTGCGAACCATACGGGTTCGTGGCGAACCGAGCGCCCCGTGTATCGCGATTTTCTTCCTCCGTGCAATCACGCTTGCCCGGCTGGCGAAGACATTCAGGGATGGCTGTACTATGCGGAGGCTGGAGAATATCACAAGGCCTGGCAGAAGCTGGTCGAGAATAACCCATTGCCTGCGATCATGGGACGGGCCTGCTATCACCCTTGTGAGAGCGCCTGTAACCGCGGTCAACTCGACAAACCGGTTAGCGTCCACGCGGTAGAGCGGTTTTTGGGCGACTTGGCGATTGAGCGCAACTGGCAATTCGACCCTCCCTCTGTCAGCACTGGAAAGCATGTGTTGGTCGTCGGTTCTGGCCCTTCTGGACTCTCTGCGTCATACCACTTGGCGCGGCTGGGTCATCGAGTCACAATTTACGAAGCCGAGGCGAAGCCCGGAGGCATGATGCGTTACGGCATCCCCCAATACCGTTTACCGCGCGCCGTATTGGATGCGGAAATTCAGCGCATCGAGAACATGGGCGTCACCATCGCGGTGAACAAGAAAGTAGACGACCTCGCTTCCATCATGGCGGAGGGCCGATTTGACGCCGCATTTCTGGCCGTCGGCGCCCATTTGGCGAAGCGGGCCTACATCCCGGCAGGCGATGCCGGCAGAATTCTCGACGCCCTCCACCTTCTTCGCGGTATGGAAAGCGGGGAGGCGCCCCGACTGGGACGGCGCGTCGTCGTGTACGGCGGCGGCAACACAGCCCTGGACGCCGCGCGCACTGCAAAACGTCTGGGCGCGGAAGAAGCGATCGTGGTCTATCGGCGTACGCGCGAAAAAATGCCGGCGCACGCGTCCGAGCTACAGGAAGCGCTTGACGAAGGCATTAAAATGCAGTGGCTTTCCACCATCAAGGCAAGCGGCAAAGACCATGTCGTTCTTATTGAAAAAATGCAGCTCGACGAATCGGGCTTCCCGCAACCAACCGGTGAATTCGAAACCATCGAGGCCGATTCCGTGATCCTGGCGCTTGGTCAGGATGTCGATTTGAGTTTTCTCAATCGGACGGCAGGAATCGATGTGGTTGACGGAGTCGTGAAAGTCGATTCGCAGATGATGACCGGGCGGCCGGGCATTTTTGCCGGGGGAGACATGGTGCCGGCCGAGCGCACAGTGACCAACGCGGTTGGTCATGGCAAGAAGGCCGCCCGTTGCGTGGATGCATTCCTGCAAGGGACTTCATATGTCCCCCCTCCAAAGCATGCTGTTGCAACTTTCAACAACCTGAACACGTGGTACTACAGCGACGCTCCACAGACGGTTCAATCGACCTTGGATCGGGCGCGCCGCGAATCCACGTTTGCAGAAGTGGTGGAGGGTCTCGATGAGACAAATGCGCTCTTTGAAGCACGCCGCTGCCTTTCCTGCGGAAATTGTTTCGAGTGCGATAACTGCTATGGCGTCTGTCCCGATAATGCTGTCATCAAACTCGGAGCCGGAAAGCGTTTCCAGTTCAACTACGACTATTGCAAGGGATGCGGACTTTGTGTGGCGGAATGCCCGTGCGGCGCGATCGAAATGATTCCCGAAACGTGCTGAAAATAGTTCGGGCCGGGTGAGCATTCCCGGCCCGAGCCCTTGACGATGTCTTTGCGCTGCGCTTACGCGCCTTGCTTTACGCGAGAAAGGTTAAAGTGCTTCTGAATGTTGTTGAGCATATCCGCCACATCTGCGCGGGAAGGTATTTGATCTACCGCTATTGCATTGCCGGAGCAGCATTCAATGATATCGCTATCGATGGCGGTGGCAATGTAAACGCGCGCGCCTTTAGGCACATCGCGCACGTCCGGAACGCTCGAGAGAATCTTGTTGGATTGCTCTTCGCTTAGCAGTTGTAGTTTGTTCTGCGCAACCAGAATCCGCACTACGGTAATCGCCCATTGCGCCCGCGATATTGCTTTGTTTGGCGAGAATGCCGATCCCACTTCACAACCGGGGCAGGGGACTTGCTTGTCCATATAGGGTGCTACGGCTTCCACATCGGCATAAATCGCATCCGAGGGATGCACATCCGAGAATTTGATAGGCTTGCCGGGCTGTGGCAGACTGAACATGCGCCGTAAAGCGATAGCAAAATCGGCCCGTTTCACTGTAGTTCCGGGGTCGAACTTCCCTGGGGCGGCGACGTTCATGATTCCCTGGTCAACTATGTTCTTGATCGCGGGCGCTTCCATCGAATAGCCGTGAAGATCTGTGAACTCCGGCCCGCTCTGCGCCCCATCTTGAGCCTGGAAAGGCTGAACGAAAAACCCGCCAAGCAGCACGCTCGCAGCCGTGGCGAGTAATTTAGAAATTCTGTGAGATTGACGCATATCGCAACTCCTTAACTCATGTGCGTGCATGTCTCATTCCATGACGAAGCCATCGAATTGGGTGCCACAAGACGCGATCTTGGGGCAATAACCTGCGCGTTTTCGCTCGATCAAGGGATGAGTTGCGCCATCACACGCACTCAAGCTGTCTGCGGGCAAGTCTCAAACTGCGGCCAATTGTCAATCGGCCGTTTCTGTTTTCTGGACTCTTGATTGCCCGGCTGTCATGAGAGAGGATGGATGCGAATCGCCTTGTGATGAAATCTAACCGGCTTCCCGTTGGCGCCCAGGTGCGAATGGACCTGCCAGCGTTGGGGTCACTGATCGACACAACTCGACAGCTCGGATATCAAGTGATCGGTCCAGTCATCCGCGACGGCGCAATCTGCTACGGGCCGGTTGCGAAAGTGGCCGATCTACCGGCTGGTTGGACCTCGGAGCAGAATCGTGGATCATACCGGCTGAAGCAGCGATCGGATGACGCGCTCTTCGGTTACGTGGTGGGTCCAAAGAGTATGAAGGATTTCCTCCATGTCTCCCAGATCCGGACGTTCACCGCCCAGCGGCCCGATGGCCCCTTTCGCATTCTTCCGAATTCCGAACCGGCGCCTCGATACGCTTTTCTCGGAGTCCGCGGCTGTGACATCGCCGGGATGTTTGTGCAAGACCGTGTCTTTCTCGAAAACGGCCCGATCGATCCTTTTTATCAATCTCGCCGTCGAAACTGTCTGATCATCGCGGTCCACTGCGCCGAACCAGCCAGCACATGTTTCTGCACGTCGATGGATACAGGCCCGCGCGCCCGTAATTTCGACCTTGCGCTAACAGAGTTCGTGGATTCGGATGCTCACGAGTTTCTGGTTGAAGTAGGAAGTGAAGCCGGCGCCGAGCTTCTCGACCATCTGTCTGTTGAAACGGCATCCGCCGAAATGATCGGCTGCTCCCGATCGCTTACCGAACACGCTGCACAGTCGATAACACGACGCCTGGACAAAAACCGCGCTCCCGACCTGCTTCGCGAGAACTTCGACAGCCCGCAGTGGGATCGCGTCGCCGAGCGGTGCCTCGCTTGCGGTAACTGCACTATGGTTTGTCCCACGTGCTTCTGCGTCACGTTCGAAGATTCGAGCGACATCACAGGCGAGCACGCGGAGCGCTGGCGAAAGTGGGATTCGTGCTACGACTTGGAGTTCTCGTATATTCATGGCGGCAGCGTACGCTCGTCTACCAAGGCCCGCTATCGCCAATGGCTCACCCACAAGCTGTCATCCTGGGTCGATCAATTCGGAACTTCGGGTTGTGTAGGCTGCGGACGATGCATCACCTGGTGCCCGGTGGGTATCGATCTAACCGAAGAAGTGAAGGGAATCGAAGCCGCGAGCGCAGCGTCTGGAAAGGAGGGTGGTGAAAGTGGACCGCATTGAGGAGCTGGAGCGGGCGGCCGAGGCCTATCCGCTTTTAGCAAATCTCCCGCCAGAACATCTCGGAAAGCTATTCGAAGCAGCGGAGCACCGGGAGTTCGAGCAAGATCAGATCATTTTTGGCGAGGGCGCCAAGTCCGAATATCTTTTTCTGATTGCATCGGGCAGGATAGCGCTCGAATTCACCGCCGCTCAGAGAATTGTCGTGCAGACGCTTGGTCCGGGAGACGCGATGGGCTGGTCGGCTTTGACAAAAACGGCAAGAACTCACTTTCAAGCGCGGACACTTTCGGTCGTTCGGGCCATTGCTTTCGATGGCGCCAAGCTTTCCGTCGCGTTTGAGTATGACCATAGCCTCGGCTACGAGATGATGAAGCGCCTGCTGGCTATGGTTACTGAACGGCTGGATCACACGCGAATGCAAGTCATCGATATGTACGGAAAGCCAGGAGGCGCGCATCGATGAGCGCGGCGACTATTCCTTGGGCAGACCCCATGTGCCCGCTGCCCGCGCGGATCTCGGAAGTCGTCCGCGAGACGCATGACACCTACACGCTCACGGCGATGGCTGCGGATGGCGTTAGTCTGCCCTCGTTTCTGCCAGGGCAGTTCAGCATGGTTTGTGAGTATGGCGCGGGAGAGGTGCCTATTTCCATCAGCGGTGATGCAGAAATTGCGGGTCAGCTGATCTACACGATTCGAGCCGTCGGCAAAGTAACCGAAGCGCTGGTGAGGCACAAGCCGGGTGATTACATCGGTATCCGCGGCTCGTTTGGAACAGCTTGGCCGGTTGAAGCGGCTCGTGGACGAGATGTACTGCTGATTGCTGGCGGCATTGGCCTGGCGCCGCTGCGCCCCGTCATCTCACATATCGCAAGGCATCGAAGCGATTATGGCCGATTCATCCTGTTATACGGCGCGCGCACTCCGAAAGACCTTCTTTTCAGAAAGCAGCTTCGCGCCTGGAGCACGCTGCCGGAAACAGAGATTCTCGTAACTGTCGATTGCGCGGATTCCAAATGGAGAGGTCATGTAGGTGTTGTCACCAAGCTTTTTGATTTCGCCGCGCTCTGGCCGGACCGCACGATTGCGATGACCTGCGGACCGGAGATCATGATGCGCTTCGTCATACGGGCACTTCGGGACAAGAATTTCGAAACCGGCCAGATCCATCTCTCGATGGAGCGGAACATGAAATGCGCTATCGGATTCTGCGGCCATTGCCAAATGGGTCCATTTTTTATCTGCAAAGACGGACCGGTATTCGCATATCCGCGAATCGAGCGCTGGATCGAGGGGCATCATGAACTCTAAAACGAAGAGAAAGTTGAAACTCGGTGTCTTCAAGTTAGCGTCCTGCGATGGCTGCCAGCTCAGTCTGCTCGACCTGGAAGATGAGCTCTTGACGATTGCGGATACGGTCGAAATCGCGTATTTTCCGGAAGTGTCCCGAAACATGAAAAAAGGACCTTACGATATTGGTTTGGTCGAAGGGTCGATTACAACGCAGGATGACGCCGCACGCATCCAGCGCATCCGGCGGCAATCGAAGACACTTGTGACAATTGGCGCATGCGCCACCGCGGGTGGAATTCAGGCATTGCGGAACTGGCATGATACGAGCCAATGGGTAGGACAGGTCTATGCGAAGCCGGAGTTTATTCACACGTTGAACACGTCCACGCCGATCGCGGAACATGTCCCGGTAGATTACGAGCTGCGCGGATGCCCGATCAACAAGCATCAACTGCTCGAGCTTCTGGCCGCCTTGGCCGCGGGGCGCAAGCCGAACCTGGCTACCTACAGCGTCTGCATGGAATGCAAGCGGCGCGGTAATGTCTGCATCGCCGTGGCGCAGGGAATCGCTTGCCTAGGCCCGTCAACGCAGGCGGGATGCGGCGCAATCTGCCCTGCGTATGGGCGCGGCTGCTATGGCTGTTTTGGCCCCATGGAGACTTCGAATACGCAGATATTGTCAACGCACTTGTTGACGCAAAATAACACAAGCGACGCCCTGCGCCGGTCGTTTCGAACTTTCAACGCGTGGGCGAAACCGTTTCGCGAGGCAGGTGAAGCAAGGGAAACCGAATGAGCGGGACTTCGCCAGCTGAGAACAAGAGCCGGACGATTCGTGTGAATTACATGGCACGTGTCGAGGGCGAAGCGTCCCTGGTCATCAGACTGAAGGGCGATCAGGTACGAGATGTAAGGTTGAAAATCTTCGAACCGCCGCGTTTGTTCGAGGTGCTCTTGAAGGGCCGCCACTTCAATGAAACGCCCGACATCACAGCGCGCATTTGCGGAATCTGCCCGGTGGCTTATCAAATGACGGCTGTACACGCGATAGAGCGAGCTCTCGGCATTACGGTCGACCCCATGGTCCGGCTGTTGCGCCGTCTTCTCTATGCGGGGGAATGGCTGGAAAGCCACGCGCTCCATGTCTATCTCTTGCATGCACCGGATTTCCTGGGCTACCAGGATGCCATCGAGATGGCGCGTGCCGATCGCGCCGCAGTCGAAGCCGCGTTGCGTATCAAGAAAACCGGCAATGCGATTATGGCTTTGCTCGGCGGGCGTGAAATCCATCCTGTGTCAGTGACAGTCGGAGGATTCTACAAGGTTCCGTTGAAGACAGAGCTGCTCACGCTGGTCGAAGATCTGAAATGGGGGCTCGATAGAGCAGTTACCAACGCTCAGCGCATTGGCCAATTCGAGTTTCCCGATTTTGAGGAAGATTACGAATTTGTCGCTCTATCTCACCCAACCGAATATCCGTTCAACGAAGGGCGCTTGGTCTCGAACAAAGGCCTTGATATTGACGCGAATGAATATGAGCAGAACTTTGCCGAGAGCCACGTAAAGCATTCGAACGCTCTGCATTCTCAAATTCGGACGCGCGGATCTTATCAGGTGGGCGCGCTGGCGCGGGTAAACCTGAATTACTCAAAATTGCCCGATGTGGCCAAGCAAGCCGCCGAAAGCGCCGGACTGCGCATGCCCTGCCGCAATCCATTCAAGAGCATTATTGCGCGGGCGGTAGAAATGATCTTCGCGCTGGAAGAGGCGCTGCGCATCGTTTCTCTTTACGAGCCCCCGGCTTCTCCGAAGGTATCGGTTCCGGTACACGCGGCGACTGGGTGCGCCATCACCGAAGCGCCTCGCGGGATCAACTACAACCGCTATGGCTTCGATGACAACGGCATATTGCAGACCGCCGTCATTATTCCACCCACGTCGCAAAACCAGAAGCGCATCGAGGACGATCTATGGAAGTTCCTTCCAGCAATCTCCTCGTTGCCTACGGACGAGCTGACCAGGCGATGCGAGCAGTTGGTTCGCAGCTACGATCCGTGCATCTCCTGCGCAACGCATTTCCTTCGCGTGAACGTCGAGCGGGAGTAGGATGCTCGTCGTCGGGCTGGGGAACCCGGATCGCGGTGACGACGCGGCAGGGATTCTCGTCGCCCGGCGCTTACGTGAGCGAGGTATCGATGCCATCGAGCACAGCGGCGCCACGTTGAACCTGCTTGACGTTTGGAACGCGAGCGATCGTGTCATTCTAATCGATGCGGTAGTTTCAGGGGGCGCCGCCGGATCGGTTCGAGTCTGGGACCCCTGGAAAGTATCGCTGAAGGGCTCAATCTTTCGCGCTTCCACCCATGAATTCGGCTTGGCGGATACTGTAGAGCTCGCACGGACCCTGGACTGGCTGCCTCAATGGATGAGAATCTATGGAATCGAAGCCACGCGATTCGACGCCGGCATGCAACCGTCTGAAGAGATCGTCCCGGCAATCGAGCGCGTCGCGGAAGAGATTCAGACAATCATAATTCGCGGACACGGAGTAAACACCCGGGGTGGCTGAATAGTGTAGGCCATGCGCCCATAACAACAGTTCTCTGAGATGCGCTATTTGGCAGATGTGGCGGGGGAGCGAGCGGCACGCATTACTTCAAGGAAGCCGAACGGCCCCATATGGCAGCTCGCGGTCACGACTCCACCCATCAGCGCTCCCATGATCCCAAGTATCGTCACATCGCTGCCCGTCAGATACAAGCCCAGAATTGGAGTGCGTGGGCCCAGCCATGGCTTCTGGAACTTTTCCGGTGTGGCTGGATAGCCGTATATCGTACCGGATGGCGCCGCCGTGAAGTGCTCGAATGTCAGGGGCGTGGCAAGCTCAGAGTATTCCACAAGGTCTCCGAATCCGGGGTGATGACGCTCGACGAGATTCAGCAATGCTTGAGTGATCCGGCTCTTTGCGGATTCGTAGTCGGCGCCGCGCCTCAGCCAGGGTTCATCGCGATGTGCTTCTAACGAGCCATAGGACAACGGAGCAATAATCTCAGCGGTGTGCGGCGAGGGGCGAGTATTTTTAAGAGAAGGAAACGAGAGGTAAGCCATGGTCGCTCGACCGTTGAGCAGTTCGTTCCGCTTCGCATAGGTCTTGTCGTGGTCGAACGACTCAAAGATCCAGTAATTCTCCCCTTTGAAACCCATCTCGCGGGGATCGCGCCGCAGTCCGAGAAAGAGTTCAACAACCTCAAAGCCTTCAGGCGGCGATTTCAACTGGTCGGTGAAGGGCAAAACAGACGAGGGCAGCAAGTGTGTGAACGTATTCCACGCGCCCGCGTCTGATACGATCACGGGTGCTCGAAAGTCCGAACGAGCTCCGTGTTTACCTTTTCTGATGTTGACTTCTACGCCGACGGCACGGCCTTCTTCGAGGAGAATGCGGGTGACTTCGTGATTGGGCAGGAGCTCGCCGCCCGCCCCGCGAATGACAATGCTCGTGGCTTTGGCAATCTCGCCCGCTCCCCCATCCGGATACCAGGCTCCGCCAAAATAATGAGACGCGATCACAGCGTGAGTGGCAAACGCGCTGCAGCCCGGTGGCACTCCATAGTCGGCCCACTGAGATGTAACCACAGCGCGAAGCCGCGGGTCGCCAAAACGCCGCTCAAGATATTGCTGCGTCACTTCCAGAGGCAGCTTTGCGGTACAGCGATTCACGGCCCGAACCATCCAGCCCAGGACCGCTGGCATCGCGTGTGCCGCGATGAAAAGGTTAGCCCATCGGGTTGCCGACCTGAGGTCACGGAAATACTGTTCGATATTCGAGCGCTCGTTTGGAAAGGCATTCGCTAAAGAGTTTAAGAAGTTTGCTTCACCCTTGCACGCTCTGATTTGCAGATTGGGATAGACAAAAACGTCATAAACATCGGGCAGTGGGTTCCACTTCACGCCGCTGTCCGTAATGAAATCAAACAGGCGACGGCCCATCATGCCTTCGCCCATCTCACCGACATAATGGAGCCCGACATCCCAGGACCAGCCACCGGGCCGTGTGAATGTGTGTGTGAATCCCCCAATTTTGAAGTGGCGCTCGAGCACGAGCACACGCCATTTGCGCAGCTTTGCCATGATGCTCGCAAATGCGAGGCCGCCCATGCCGGAACCAATCACAATCGCGTCGTATTCGCGCTCGGACGACATGCAGTTTACCTCAGCTTAACTTCAAGCCACAAGAAGAGGCATAACAGACTCTGCCGCGATCGCGATCACGAGCAGCGATTTGTCGCCCAAAGGGCAGTTGAGCAAGAGGCTTATCCCATCGCGGCTCTAGGTATGCGCGAAACGGCGCACTTGTCTGAGCCAATTCGCTCTGCTCGTCTCTGGGACGACATCCAATGGTCGAATTCTCTCAGCAAATCGCCGTTTCCGAGTACCTGTTCAGCAGTTTAGATCGGCACGACGCGTGCTTCTCAAACAGCGGAGGCGACGATGAACCCAAGAACGAAGCAAAATCTGAATATCGCAATGCAGAGCGAGGCCTTCGCCCTTGCGAAATATCTGCGCTTTGCCGCGCACGCCCGCATGAACGAGAACTGGGACCTGGCAAATCTGTTCCAGACCGCCGCAGATACGGGCCGCATAGAGCATTTCGCCAAAGAAGCCGACCTCGCAGGCCTGGTCACAAATGAATACGACAATCTCAAGGATGCGATGGACGAAAAGCGGGCCCAAGCCTCTATGTACGACCGCTTCGCCAGACAAGCGATAGCAGACGGTGACACCGCGGCCGCTGAACTCTTTGAAAAGATACGTGAAGAAAACGTTACTCAGGCGCTAGCCTTCGAAACTACCTTGCTAATCCAGGCCGGCGAACGCTCTGCTTGTCTCGTTGAAGCCTGAGCCCCAAAGCCGGGCGAACCGTAAGCAACCGATGAGTTAGGAGAAACAATATGCCGGCTGCCTTAAAAGTTCGAGAGCAGAAGACTCGCGATCAAGGGGGCGCCTGGATGGCAGGCTCAGTGTTCAATGGCCCGAAGCCTGGAAAGAACCCCGACAGCATTGGCTTCGGCTGGTTGATACGGCACATGGCCGCAGATGAAGCAGAACAACGGCGGCAAACAGCGATCGCCTGGTGCGGGAGCGCGCTCATATGGATCGTTCTGGCGTTCACGTTGTACCTGATCTGGATGAAGACCAACCCTTGATCTCCTCTCTTAGCTGTTGCTGGTCAGGTTCATGATGTGCACAACATCTTTCTTTCACATTGTGGGGTGTCTCAATGTTCAGCCTAAAAACGATTCTCTTACCAGTGGACTTTTCCGACCGTTCCGCGGGGGTAGCGCCTTATGCGAAAGCGTTTGCGTCGCAATTTCAATCGGAGGTCGTTCTATTGCATGTCGATCCGATCGGCAGAGTCGAGAACACGTATAGCCTGAGAACACAATTGAATGCCTTATCGAGTAGCGAGTTTTCGAGCCTCGACGTCAAGCGCGAACTTGTAGCCGGAGATCCGGCCGCGAATATCGTGAAATTCGCGCAGGCCGGCCAAGTCGACCTCATTATGATGCCCACGCATGGTTACGGTCCCTACCGGAAGTTCCTGCTCGGATCTGTAACAGCCAAGGTCCTGCATGATTCCGATTGTCCAGTCTGGACGAGTGTGCATGTCGAGAAAATTCGTCCGACCGAACCTGTCTCCTATAGGAAAGTCGCCTGCGCGGTGGATCTCGGACCGCGCAGCCAGCAAGTTCTCTCCTGGGCCTGGGAGCTGGCCTCGTCGTTCGGCGCGCGACTCTTAGTGATCCATGTCACGAAACCAGGTGAGTCCATTGTGGCGCAAGAATGGAAGCCGGATCCCCAGGTTGAGCTGGTCCGCCGCGCCACAGAAGACATCACAACTCTGTTGAATAAGCTGAAAATTGAAGGCGAGATTGCCGTCGAGAGCGGCTCAGTCACTGAAGTGGCGTACAACTGGGCCGCGCGATCCGCTGCCGACATTCTCGTCATTGGCCGTCACGCAGCGAAGGGGATCGCGGGCCGGTTGCATCCGCACGCCTACGCGATTATCCGCGAGTCGCCCTGCCCCGTAGTTAGCGTTTAAGCGACGGGCGCCAGAATAGAACGCGTTCGAGCCGTGGAAGATTTAGCCAAACTGATTAACCGTTACTACGGACATCCGATTATTGCCGAGCGAATGGTCGAGTTTCTCGGGGAATCGCCAATCGATGACGCGACTGCAATCTACGTCTGCGGAACCGAAGGCGAACCTGATCCCGATGCGTTCGAACCACTTCCCGCCACAAGACTGAGTGAGCTGCTTGAGCGCGGATCCGAAATCGGGCGCTCGCTTTGGGATCGTAAGTTTCTGATTGCCGATCTTGACATCGATTATGAGAACTTCGATTCAGCCGCGGAGCCTTATCTCGATGACAGCCGAACGTTTCATATCCTTCAGCCGGTAATCGACACCGCACTCAAAGTGCTTGGGGCAAGCGGCATCCGTCCTCTTCACTTGATCGGGGGCCGCGGTCATCACCTCGTGTGGGCGATCCGATACGATTCAACAGCTTTCAGCCAACTGGCACACCTGGGCAATATCCCCCCAAGTCTAATGGCGCTCTATGACAGGAAGTCAATCGAATTTGGTCACGGCATACATCCCTGCCTCGCTCGTGCGTTCGCAGGAATGGGCATGCTGCTCGAGTTCACCGCCCATCGAATCCTTTCACTGGCAGCGCCATCCTGCCCGGTGCCCATTCAGTTGACGGCAGTCGAGGTTGGCCCTGGCGACGGTCGAAGAGAGATTGTGTCGCTCGATATCTCCGAGTACGGAGATCCGCTCCACTTACGACATATCCGCGTTCCCTTCAGCCTGTATCTTAAGCCGCGGCGGTTATCGTGGTGCCTGGGCGAAGATGGCGTTCGCCAATTACTGCCTTTGTTTGAAATTCCACTGGAAGGGACGTCCATGGACGAAGCTGTACGCGCAAGACACGATCCAGAGGCCGTGCTCGATCTTGCCGCGCGAAGTTCCGTGCGTATCCCTGATGAATCGGAAGGCAGCTTCAATCTGTTACACGAATACAAGAAGTCCGAGCTGGCTGGGTTTCACGACGATTTTTATTCGTGTCAAGCGGAGGCGGCTGAACGCGCCGAATCCGATCCAGCGATTCGCGACTTGGAGGCATTGCCGCCGTGTACTCGTTGGATTCTCGACCATCCTAACGACTGGCTGCTGAAACCAGGAGGTCTCCAGCATCTGACGCGGACGTTCATGTCGTTGGGTTGGCATCCTCGCAAGATCGCTGAACTCATTCGGCTTCAGTACCAGGCCGATTTTGGTTGGAACAATCGGTGGCTTCGATACGATGCCGCGTACCGCGCAATGTTCTATGTGCGGCTGTTTTCAGGACTGATCTGTACCGGACAAGACGAGCTCATTGACTTTAATTGCGTGTCAAACAGAGAGAAAGGATACTGTACAGTTGGCGAATGCAACTGGAACCTGATTCCCTATCAGCAAGCTCTCATTACAAGGAGGCAACATGGCCGATTGGACCATAGGTCTGTCGACAGGTTGTTGTTGGAAGGCCGGAATCTTTGAGTGCCTGGAGGACATTCGTGACTGTGGCTTTGATCTGATTGAAATCTGCTCGCACCCCGGCCACCTCGATTATCACGATTTGCCACTGGTCAGGCGTGCGGCGAGTTTGATTCGATCTCTAGGCCTCGAAGCGCATTCGTTTCATGCGCCGTTTGCTGAGAGAATCGATATCACGTCCCTCGAAGAAGACGCTCGCGCGGCAGCGCGACAGGAACTCATGCGAGCGGCTGAAGCTGCCGCCATTCTCGAGGCTAAATACTTCGTTGTTCATCCGGGTCCCGAGAAAACGGCCTTTCCCGAGCGTGAACGGTTTGCTCGACTCGGCAATGCCGCAGACGTACTGGACCAGGTCTATCACCACTCCGGGAACTTAGGGGTAAACCTCGTATTGGAAAACATGCTTCCGCATCTCTTCGCCGGCAGGATTGAAAATCTGCTTTGGATCATGGAGACACTGAAGGCCCGCGAGGTTGGCATTTGCGTGGATACGGGTCACGGATACCTGGGTTGTAACCTGCCTGAGATCGTGCAGCTTTCGGCAGGCCATTTAAGGCTGGTACACGCAAGTGACAATCGCGGCCACCGGGACGATCATCTTGCTCCGGGTGACGGCGGGATCGACTGGTCCATTCTTCTGCGCCAACTGCTTGATGTTGGGTACGATGGCGCCTTGATTCTTGAGATTGCGGAACTCGAGGATCGACGATTAACTTTAGAGGCGGCTTCGAGAGGCCGAGAGTATCTTTGCGACTGTGCGCAGGCGCTCGAGTCGCGTATATGGCCCAAGTTGGGTGACAAGTTACAAGTGGGTGAGCGCTACCCTGCTCGCTCATAGCGGCCCATATATGCAGTTTCCGCAATGGTGTGAGTTTTCAGTGCTTTCTCGAGGGCTGAACGCTTCGCTCCTTCAGATACGCCAAGCGTAGGTGTATCGACCGCAAACAGGCGGAAAAAGTAACGGTGCGGTCCTCTGCGCTTCGGGGGACACGGACCGCCGTATCCGAGCCGGCCGAAGTCATTTGTCCCGGATTTTCCGAGTGAAGCGCGTCCTTTGCCTTCCGGCAGCGAGTGGATGGAAGCGGGTATATCCCAAACAAGCCAGTGGTTCCAGGTTCCACCCGGCGCATCAGGATCGTCCATAATCAGAGCGAAACTTTTCGTTTTGGATGGCTCGCCCACCCATTGGAGCGCCGGCGACAGATCGCCTCCATCGCACGTAAATCGACTCGGTATAGTCGCTCCCTCGTCGAAACCCTCCACCTTTACTTTGAATGCCATCTCAATCACTCCTCGCATAATCTTCGCGAAAATACATGCACATCGCGTTCCAGGATTAGTTGGATACTGGTTTTGGCAACATGCCGTATTTGACCAACGATGCCTTGCCGATCTCGATTCGGCGCCATCTCCCGAGCACGGACAGGACATATATAGGGAAGTCTTCAATCAAGCGTTGCAGCCGTACGCCAGCGATCTTTGGTGCGAAGAGATCGCACACCGCATCGCCTGGGCCGCGAACTCGCCCCAGCCGAGGATGGCAAGGCCGGCATAGGTAGCAGTACCCACAACAACCAGCACTAATCTCACGGCTGACATCGGTGTTGGTGACTCGGGTTGCAGTCCAAGATTCGCGAACTCGGGACCTATAGACTCAACACGGGACAGGGTGAATTCCAGATTATCTCGTAGGCGTGAGTACGCAAATGGCCAGACGGCTCGTCGAGGTGCCCGCGGCCAATAACAACCAGATCCCCATCTTCCATCGCCGCACCTTGCCGGATCACTTCTCCAATTGTTCCCTCGAGGACGTGAAGCGAAGCATCAATCGAAAGTTCCTGAAGAAGATGCCGTAACGCACAGGTCGTCTCTTTCTTCACGCGAACCGGCACGCGGTTGCCGGATTCGGACTGGTGATCTGCGGGCCCCTCTTCCACATTCAAAGTTAGAGTTTGCGAAGCCGATCCCGGCCATCCGGCATTGTCGTTCAAAGTCATCGTGTACTGGCCGCCGGTCCCGATAGCGGGAATTCCAGTGATGCTCGGAGCAATCCACGAACGGTGGATCGCCGTGGGTTGTTCGCCCGAAACTGGCTGCAGCAGCAACTCGGAGCTTAGAATACCCTCTTCCCTTCATTGAAGGACTCCAGCACTCATCAACGGAAAAGGGCCGGGCAATCTGCCCGGCCCCCGATTCATTTCCGCCCGTAGAACGTGGCGCATTAGCCAGTATTGTCTTCAATGTTGAGCTTACCGAAATTCAGCCGACTGCCATTTCACTGGGTTCCGGAAAATGCCGCCGGTTCAGTCGGTTTAACAATCTTGATAAAGATATCTTTTTCCGCCTGTGGTTGCACTCCGTTGTCGGCAAAAATCGCTACGGCATACTGCGCCCCTAAAGGTGCAGAGGGAGGAGCCTGGATGGTCAACGTCCCCGTCGCGAAGCCCTCGGCGTTAAGGTTGCTCGCCGTGAAGCCGGCAGGCAAGTGGAGCAGATAAAAAGACATCCATTTCTCACCTGCGGCAGAAAACGATGGAAGGGGGCCGGAGGATGCGGGCAAACGCCCCGACGACATGAAGGGGAATCCGGTAGTTGTCACCGCGAATGTCCCTCCGGCGGGCACCTCCACCGTACAATTCGCCGACGGGCATGGGCCGGTGAAGATCGGCGCCTCGTTGATATTTAAGGTCAGCGCTTGAGTGCCCGGTCCGGCTGTTCCGGGAGCAGTGGCCACCAGGTTGAGAGTGTACTGACCTCCCGTTCCCGCGGCCGGGGTCCCGGAGATAACGGCCGAACTTCCCTGAGTTACAGGCCCATTTACGGATGTGTTGAACGTGAGGCCCTCGGGCAGCGCGCCGACTAGCGTGATGTCCCCCTCGCTGGCCGAGATTGCAAAGGAACTCTCTTTTCCGACTGTGAACGTCGCGGTATTGGGGCTGAGGTATACAGGTATATTCTCCACGGTCACGGGGAACGGATTGATGACGGTGAAGGTTCCGAAAGCAACCGGCCCGATCTTAGGATTGAATGTGCCGGAAGTACCCGCTGGGGGGGTGCCCGTCAGCAACGCAGTCCCATCGCCGTTGTCCTTCAGTTTCAACCAGGATGCTTTGGGGTCTGGTATGAGGCTCCACGATACGGAGGTAATCGCCCCGTTCGAGTACAGGAGGTGTTGATTGGGAACGCCCGCGCTGAAAGTTGTGCTCGTGGGAGGAACCAGGTTCGCCAGTGGAGGCGAACCCGCCGTGATTGCGAGAAATTGCGTGACGGTGCCTTGTGAGTTGGTGGCTGAAATCCCTGTGTTACAGGGCGCGAAGCAAACAGCATTGCTCTGCGGGTACGGGACCACGCCGCTGATGGTCGCGGTGCCGTCGCCGCTGTCCTTGAAGCTCAGCCCCAGCAGATTCTCGCTTGCCGAAAGCTTGGGTGTGGGAATTCCGGTGGCGACCACCGTGAAATTCACCGGAAGGCCCGCGGTTACGTTTAGCACATTAGGCGAGATGATGGCAAGTTGCGGGCTGACATCGACTGTGACGGGAATCGAAATATTTCCCACGCTATTGCGGGCGCTCAGCGTGAGCGCATAAGTATGGATCGCGGCGTCGCGATTGCCATTGAATTGGATCCGGAAGCTTCCGGTCCCGCAGTTCCCTCCATTGAGCGAGAAATCTGCCGGTAAGGATCCGCTCGACAGGCAGACCGTCGGGGCAGGATTGCCGATCATGGTAATGCTCTGGGTCGAAGGAATGCCCGGTCCGAACGCCAGGAGCGTAGAGCCGCTGATAACAGGCGGTGTCAATACGGATAGCTTGGCCGTTACAAGATTGCCGTCGACATCCTTCAACGTAATGTTGTCGGTTACATAGGCCGCACACTTGGTGAGATCGGTACCGGCAGGAGTTACGCCCGTCTTCGTGTCGGCCGGGCATATCAAATCTGTAGACGCAGGCTGCGCTTTCGTATGCACGAAGTTGTTGCCCATTCGAGACGCTGTCCATTTCACTCCGGCGGCATCCACATACCGGATATCGGCGTTGATACCCTCGTCCACCAGGCACGGCGAGTTACCGTTTGTACAGGTCTCTAGAAACCAGCCGCCCCAAGTTTCCGCCGTCCCATGATCCCCTTCCCAATCCTGATAATCGAGAGTATTCGAGAACCTAGGTTCGGCGTCAGAAGCGCCCGTGATCTCAAAAGTGAAATCCGTTCCCGGGCGGTGCGCGGGAAGCACGGTTGCGCTGGGCCTGTCCGGCACAGTTTGCGAGTTTATGGTGGCTTGGATTTTATAAGTGCCGAGGCCACTTGTGTCGGCCACCATAGCCGCCAAATCGGGCAGATTATTCTGAGCCTGAGTTAGAAGATTGCTGAAGTTTGCAATATCATTCTCGCGTTCAATATTCGTCGCGAGTTGCAGAGCCGCAAGCACACCGGCCGCTACGGCGATCAAGACGATCGCCACCGGCCCGGAAACAGCAGTGCCAAGTCCGATGGCACTGACCGTCGAGCCGCTAAGAATGAATGACGAACCTGCGGCGAGAGCCCCTACGCCTTCCACTGTAACTTCTCCCGCCGCGACTGCGGTTCCCCAGGCCGCGAGAGCGGCAGAGAGATTGGCATAAAGGGCTGCTCCGGTAATCGCAGCAGCAACGCTACCCGCGCCTAAGGAGATCCCAGCCTGTGCACCGACTGACAGTGAAGTATCGGCCATCACCGAGCCGAACTCCTTAAATTGCTGTGCGGCCGCCCCATAGGACGTTTTCAATCCGTACGCCGTAAAATAACTCGCCGCCGGAATCGGGGGTGTAAAGATATTGCTCTGCTGACCTCCACAGAAAGGATGGCCGTCGTAGTTCAATTTGTAAGCGCTAGCAATGTCTGGGTCGAGCGTGAAAGTGCAGGGGTCATTGAAAAATCGGCCGGACTCCTCAATGGCGTTCGTGTAGAGTGCAATCTCGTTCTGCTGAACGAGGAGCTGCAACCAGTTGAATAGCGTCTGTTCGTGCTGCGTCCGCTGCGATGGTGCTTTCTTGATGATCGCCAGCATCTGGGTGAACATGCTCGCGCGAATTTCATCACGCAGATCTTGCCGGCCATAGGTGTAAATGACGCTAGCGTCGGTTGCTGGCAGAGCGTGCAGGGCGAGGTACGCGTTCACCGAATCCGATTCGAGCTGGTTCAGATCGCCAAACAAGTTAAATAGTTGGCCATTTACGCAGTTGGTTCGAATGATCGCGGTTGCGGACGCCGCTTGGCAACCGGTGCCGCCGGTGGTCTGTGCCGAGGCCTGGAACGATTTAGCGCTGGAACCGAGCGGAATGCCGGCCACGCTCTCGAACCAGGAAAGCGTAGGAATAAGCAAGACCGACATCGTCAGGGCGAGCGGCCGATAGAACGCGCGGCGGCGCAGGCCGCGTAACGTCAGCGTACAACTTCTGCCACGTTCGGATTTTTCTTGATGGCCACGCTTTACCCAGACTGCCCAGAGCCCAGGCAGCCTTTGAGCGCTTGTTTGTGTCTTCATGTCAGTCTCTCCTTGCGACCGGTCAACGAAACTTGTTCGCCGCACGCCGTCCGTGCGGCGGAAGGTTCACGCACGCCAACGGCAGTCGCGGGGAATGCCGGAGGCAGAAACGTCCGACCGAATGAAAAAATGGGGTGCGTTCGCAGCATGGCGTTAATTCAACCTGGCGATTGAGCATCCCTCCTGTTAACGAATTCCTGTCCGCTCCGCCGTAGGATCAACGAGGCTCGCCTCAGTTTGCATTCGGCGCGGCAGCGCTTCGATTCGGACTGTTTCCTCGTGAAAGCAATGTAACCGAGGTAATCAGGCTTAGTGAATAGCGGGTGCTACACAATTGGGGTAAGTAACAACACACGTTTTCCCGTGTACTGACGCACGGAAGCTGGTGCTGCTCAAACGGGGCAGAGAGACTACAGGTCGGCCTTGTGCTGCAGGGCGAATCGAAACAGGGCGTTGGGGCCGTGGAGGGAAAGTTTCTGGCAGATATTTGTGCGATGGTTTTCGACGGTGCGGTAATGAACGAAGAGCTCGTTGCCAATGGCCTTGCTCGACTTGCCTTCCGCCACCATCAGAAGGATCCGTCGTTCGGTTGGAGTCAGGGCCTCCAGTCCGGGCTGCCGCTCGATCAACGCAGCAATGCGGCGCTGGTGATGAACGAGATGGCCTGCGAGCGATGGCGTGACGTAGTATTCGCCGGCCGCGACGGCGTGCAGCGCCTTGACAATCTCGGTCACAGCGATGTCCTTGAGTAGGTAGCCTTTGGCTCCTATCTCCATAGCGGCCTGAAAGAGGTCTTCCGCGTTGTGGATAGTCAAGAAAAGGATCTCCGTGGTGAGCCTTCTGACACGAAGCTGGCGGGCCACCGCGAGGCCGTCCAGTTTCGGCATATCCACGTCGAGTACTGCGACCCTAGGCTTCATTTCCTGGACTTGAGCCAGGGCAGTTTCCCCGTCGCCGGCTTCAGCCACAACCTTCAACATCGGATCAGATTCAATCGTCTGCCGCAGGCCTCGGCGGAGCAACGGATGATCGTCCGCGATCAATACGCGTATCTCATCTTCCATTCCGGTTCCTCTCGAGTGGTATTTCGATGGTGATAGCTGTTCCCTGTCCCGGCGCTGACTGCACCTTTGCGGTGCCCTGTAGGAGTCGGGCGCGTTCGGCAATGCCGATGAGGCCAAAGCCGCCCCGCGCGCTGCCCACGGTCGTTTCCACCGGTGTGAATCCGTTCCCATTGTCGCGGACAACCAGCCGCAGTTCGTCTGTCGCGCGGCGTACCGTCACGCTGGCTTGCGTCGCCTGCGAGTGCTTGATCACGTTGTTGACGCTTTCTTGCACGATCCGGTAGAAGTTGATCTCCCACTCCTTCGGAAAGACATCATCAATCCGGTCGATTTCGGATTCGAAAGCGATGCCGGTTGCAGCAGACGCCTTTCTGACAACCGCCTCGACCGCCTTCGTCAGTCCAATGCGATCCAATTGGTACGGTCTGAGATTATAGGCGATTTCTCTTACCTGGCTCAGCGCCTGTGACGCCTCAGCCGAGATCTCCTCACTGCGGTCCTTTCCCGCGCCCTCAGAAATTCCATTATTCAAGGAAATAAGCGCAAGGCTTTTGATCACCACCAAGTGTTGTCCGAGGCTGTCATGGAGTTCCGCGGCAATTCGTTTACGCTCGTTCTCCTGGGAAGCAATCAACTGGCGCGAAAAGGCTTGCTGCGCGTCTCGGGCTTGTTCGAGCTGCGAAACACGTTTTCGCCACGCCAAGTAGATTGCTCCCGCAGCCGCTAAAAAAACGATTGTTTCGAACCACCAGGTTTGATAGAAGGGCGGCAAAACAATTACCGCCAAGTGAACGCCGGAATTACTCCACGCTCGATCGTCATAAGCTGCTTCCACCTGAAACGTGTATTTCCCGGGCGGAACGTGCGAATAGTAAGCGGCACGCCGCGTACCCGCATCTACCCAGTTCTCATCCAGGCCGGAGAGTTTGTAGCGGAAAACAATGCGCTCCGAATCCACAAAACTCAATGCAGTGTACTGACATTCCAGATCAAGTTGCCCTGGTCTCATCCGAATGGTACGATCCGCTGGAACAAGCCTATGATCAACCATGCAAGATTCCACAATCGCCGGCGGCGGACGTGCGATTACTGCGTCGGCATCGCTGGGTCTGATTATCGCTACTCCATCCTGAGTCGCGAACCAGAGCGATCCATCCTCTGCCTTGATGCCGGCAGTTCCCGTCCCGCCATTGCATTCCACGTTCCGCATGCCATCCGATCGCCCGTAGTTGACCGAATGAATAGTGCGAATCTTACCCGCTGCAAAATCGTTTAGCTCCCGCTTACGGACTCGATAAATCCCCCGATTGCTGCTCATCCAGAGGTTGCCTTCCGAATCTTCCAAGGTCTGAAATACCCCGTTATCGAATAATCCTTCGCGAGTTGTATAGCGAGTAAAGCGCCCATTTGCGAGCCGGCCCAGGCCCGCATCATACGTCCCGATCCACAACACCCGGTTAGCGTCCTGATAAAGCGCGCGAATGGAATTCCCCGGCAGTCCATCTGCTTCGCTCCAGCATTGAAACTTACCTCCGCGCATATGACACAAGCCTCCGTACCCGCCGGTCCACAATCCATCACTCCCGTCGTCAATAATTATGCGAACGTCATCGGCAATAAGTCCGTCTTGGCGGTTAAATCGCCTCCATTGCCCATCCTTGAACCGAAATAATCCTTCTGTGTTGCCTAACCACAGGGCACCGTCTCGGCCTTTGTGAATCGCCCGCGCCCCCATGTCCAGGTCGACGCGCTCAAATCGGTTCTTCTTAAACCGGTGCAGCGCGCCCTCGGTCGAAACCCAAAGCGTTCCTTTGGCGTCCTCGCCAATCGCGTATATCATGTTTGTTGCCAAACCGTCGCTTGTCGTGTACGTTCGGCACTTTCCTCCCTCAAACCGGCAGAGGCCTCCCGACCACGTTCCGATCCATATCGCCCCGTCCCTGCTTTGATAAATCGGATAGACATTCCTGTTAGGTAAACCCTGTTCTGTCGAAAAGGCTTTGAGAAGCCGTTCGCGCAGGCGGAAGAGGCCTTCGCCGTTTCGCACATTGCCAGCCCAGAGATTGCCTTCATGATCTTCGAATAGGAAAGAATATGGAAGGTCGCCCGGTTCCGTTCCGGCCGGCAGAACCAGATACCGCTCCCAGAACCCCTGAGCACTCATCCGAAGTCCGGTACGCCAACGCCTACCGCGAGAATCGCGGTACTCCGAGACTTCACCCTTGGTCTGCTCCACCCAGCGTCCGTTCAGCCAATGAACCAAGCGGCCTGCCGAATTAGCAATCCATATACTTCCGTCTGATTCCTGCATCGCAATGTAAGCTGATGTTTTGCGCCATATCTCGGGAAAAGGAAAGCTTGTTTGTTTCCCCGCAGAAAAGATATGAAGCCTGGAAGAATCCATCGAGAAGAAGCCGTGTCTTCTGTCGTTGCTCCAAAGCTCAGCCGCGTAAGGGTTTTCGTGATCATCAAACCGCGCGAACTTCCCCTGCGCCGGCAGCCACCGGCTGATCCCCCCGGGAGCAAGAACCCAGATGTTGCCGTGATCGTCTCCGGAGATGCCCAAAACTGGTCCCGATGCTAGCCCATCTTTCGTGCTATAGCTTTGGAACCTGCCGTCGTGATACCGGATGACGGTACCGCCTTCAGTACCCGTCCAAAAATCTGCATTCACGGCACAGAACATTGTTCCGAAGCGATTGCTTGTAATCCCGGCTGTGTTGCTTCGGTTGAAAATCGTGAACCTCACCCCGTCGAAACGCGCCAAGCCATCGAGGGTGGCAATCCATAGGTATCCCTCCCGCGTTTGGCAGATGCCGGTGACACCGCCGATCGGCAGACCGTTTTCTGTTGTCCAGTGATCGATCTGATATTGCTGGGTTGCCGGCCATATTGCATGCGCCAGCAAGAGCAAGCAGCACCGCATTGGGGGCAACCAAGCCAGCATTGTATTGAAATTACAACGCCAACTGCTACGGGTGTCAATGTGATCAAACTGAATCGGATCCCGCGCTGTCTCCGGTAAAGCCAAGATTACCCACCTTGCCTCCCTGAGAAGCCTGCATCGTTGCTATACACGCAGGTCACGGCGATTGGGCATCGCAGATCGAAGCACGGCGAACCACAAGCCCAGCCCATTCATGCGAAACGGCTGCGCGATCATGATCACGTTGTTCCTTCTTTCTCGGCGAATTCTTCTAGCAGGGGAACCAGTTCGAGTAGGTTCTCCTTTAATACATAACCGCATGCGCCTGCCTGATATGCCGCTTCCCGCAAATCCGGCTGATCGTAATCTGTGACGATAATGATCCGTGCCATTGGATCAACCGCCTTGACCTGGCGCGTGGCGCTAATTCCATCCAGACCCTCCATCTGGATATCCATCAGGACGAAATCGGGTCGTTCCAATCTGAAGAGGGCCAGAACTCCGGCACCATCGGCGCATTCGCAGATCTCTCGGGCAACACTCGTCACCAGATTCCTAATCACCTTGCGGACGCCGGGATTGTCTTCAACGATCAAGAGCTTCATGGGCGGGCGGACGTGAGTGAACTCCACTTTAGTGTGCGGCAGTCAGGGAAAAGAAGAAATAGAGTGTGCCACACGATAGCCTATGTGGAACCACACGATTTTTATGTGCGGTTGCACGCGAAAATACGCTGCCCGGCCCCACCCTTTCGAGCAAGTGGCTTATGAAACTGCGTTGAACACGGAAGACGGCAACAATGGGATCTGGCGATGGCCGATGATTTTTACCAAATTGATTCGTAGTGACCAACCAGGCGAAAACTATCCTGCGTTCAGTTTGATCGCCAAGGCCGCGAGGAGAAGCATTTAAATGGAGCGGCCCCTCGGCGAAGTTACCTGTGAGCCATGCGCGTCGGTGCAACTCAGCATTGGCTGTTATGGGCGCAGGACTGTGCGCGGGTATTTTTTGTCACTATGGGTAACTACGCACCACTCGTCAAAAGAGATCGTACGGGCTAAAACGACCGAACTGCAGGGCAACCTTCCTTCCTGTTAGTACGCTGCCCCGTTCCAGCATGGTCGGCTACACGGAGTGCGCCGGGATAAACCGGCATGTTGTAGGGGATGAAAGAGCCCTACAGGAAAGGAGAGTAGCGAATCCATCCTGGCCTCGAGTCTTGCGGGCGGCATCGCGAGGTGCCGGTCGAAGCGTAGATAGAGGTATTGGTGGGCCGGGCTATTGAGCTTCGAAAAGCCGATG
>JBAUZG010000014.1:0-6347 GCA_049585195.1 Bryobacteraceae bacterium
GGGCTTGTTGCCATGATGGAGTCAATGAGCATCAAAACGCTTGGCTCGCGAACAGTATACGAAAACCGCTGGCTCCGCCTCCGGGAAGATCAAATCGAGCGGCCCGATGGAAGCCGCAGCATTTACGGCGTTATAGAGAAGCCGGATTTCGCGGTCATTATTCCCAAAGACGGAGACGATTTTGTTCTGGTTGAGCAGTTCCGGTACACGATGCAGGCCCGCTATCCGGAGTTTCCCCAAGGGGCGTGGGAGGACAATCCTAATGCCGATCCTGAGGAACTTGCGCGCGGCGAACTGTGCGAGGAGACTGGCTTGACGGCTCACGAAATGAAGTATTTTGGCAAGTTTCAGAGCGCCTATGGCTTTTCGAAGCAGGCCTTTCACGTATTTCTGGCGACCGGCCTTACCGAAGGCGAGAGCTCGCCCGATCCTGAGGAACACGACCTGGTTGTGCGCAGGGTCGCAATTGCCGACTTCGAAAAAATGATTCGGAATCGGGAAATTGTCGACGCCCACACACTTGCGGCCTATCTCCTTTATAAGCTGCATGGCTACTAACTTGAGGCGGCGCAAATTTTGCCGCAGCCTTTGGGTTGGCAACATCCACAAGATCAATGAGGAATAAACTGTACATGCGGTCGCCGCCAGGGAGTCAAACGCGACGGATGATTTGTTTGTGAAAGTGAATGGAGGAGCTTACTTGGCAACGCCTTGGATGACGCGGCTGTTGTGGGCGGCGGGCCTGTACAGCATTTGCTGGGGTATTGCCGTCGTCTTCTGGCCGTCTCGCATGTGCGGTCTCCTCGGTCTGTATGGGATTACTTACCCTGAAGTTTGGCAGTACGTCGGAGTCTTGATCGGTTTGTATGGATTTGCCTACATCGTTGCAGCGTCTGCGCCCCTGCGGCACTGGCCGGTTGTGCTGGTCGGACTGCTGGCGAAAATTGCCGGTCCCGTCGGATTCTTCCGCGCCGCTATCGAGGGCCGGCTTCCATGGCAATTCGGCCTCACCGTGGTTGTCAACGATCTTGTCTGGTGGGTTCCTTTTTGCATTATTCTTGCCCGGGCTTACGAGCATCATCTCAGCAGCCTTCGCGTGATCGCGCCAGAGGTCCAGGATTTTGCGCTTCGCGTCGGCACGAATAGCGGGATTTCGATTCTCGAACTCTCGAAGCGCCAGCCGACTCTGCTGTACTTCCTACGGCACGCGGGCTGTCCTTTCTGCCGTGAGTCGCTGAACCGGCTATCCCGGGAGCGGCCAAAGCTTGAGGCTTCCGGCACAGCACTAGTACTTGTACACATGGCACGCGATGAACACGCGCGCAAATTTCTGAAGCGATACGGCCTCGAAGACGTTCCCCGAGTGAGCGACCGAAAGCGCGCTTTGTACCGCGCGTTCGGACTGAGCCGGGGAACTCTTTGGCAGGTTGCCGGACCGCATCTCTGGCTGCAGGGTTTCAAATCAATCCTGAAGCACGGCCAGAGCCTATCGCCACAGGGCGGCGACTTGTTTCAGATGCCCGGCGTCTTCCTTCTGTACCACGGCCACGTCATTCGCAGCTTCGTTCACCAGACTGCGGCCGATCGACCCGATTTTCTCCTGCTTGCACAGGGCGGGAGCGTAGCCGGGAACTATGGCGGATAAGCACCGCGTGGTCATTTTAGGAGGGGGCTTTGGAGGGTTGTATGCGGCGAAAGCCCTCAAAAGGGCGCCAGTCGAAATTACCCTCGTTGACCGGCGGAATTTCCATTTATTTCAACCGCTGCTCTATCAGGTGGCTACCGGGTCACTTTCTCCCGGCGAGATCTCGGCTCCCATTCGTTCGGTGCTGAGCGCCCAAAAAAACACTGCAGTTTTATTGGGTGATGCGGTTGATCTAGATCCAGCTGGCCGGCGCGTACGTTTAAGCGATGGAGCGTCCGTGCCCTACGACTCGCTCATATGCGCCACAGGCTCTCAAGGCAGCTATTTCGGTCATGATGAGTGGCATCGGTGGGCGCCTGGGCTAAAAACGATCGAAGACGCGACGGCCATTCGTCACAAGCTCCTGTTTGCGTTCGAGGCGGCCGAGCGTCTTCACGACAATTTGGAAGAGCGGCGCACGTGGCTCACATTTGTCATCGTGGGAGCCGGCGCGACGGGAGTTGAACTGGCGGGCGCGCTCGGTGAAATTGCGAATGAAACGCTTCGACACGACTTTCGGTTTATCAAGCCGGAAGAGGCAAAGATTTTGGTCTTAGATAGTTCGCCTCGCGTACTGCCGACCTATCCCGAATATCTTTCGCGGAAGGCGGAAAACGCGCTGCTGCGATTGAGCGTGCGGGTTCGCAGTAACATTCGCGTGGTTGGTGTTGATGGAGACGGCGTCGATTACGAGCTGGATCAGAACGGCCAAATGACAAAGGGCCGGATTCAATCGCATACCGTAATCTGGGCTGCCGGCGTTACAGTCAGTCCTTTTACTCGCGTGCTCGCGGAACGAACTGGCGCGGAAACCGATAGGCAGGGGCGCATCAAGGTGAATCCCGATCTCACAATTCCGAATTACCGGAGCATTTACGTTATCGGCGACAGCGCATATGTTGTCGACGCAAAAGGGAAGCCACTCCCCGGCGTGGCGCAAGTTGCCATGCACCAGGGCGGCTATGCGGCAAGGGCTATCGTCGCGCGGCTGGACAAGCCAGCCGAATTGAAGCCGTTCAAATATTTCGACAAAGGCGATCTGGCTGTAATTGGGCGAGGTTCGGCCGTCGCAAACGTGTTTGGGTTCCAGCTCTCTGGATTTCCTGCCTGGCTTATCTGGCTATTTATCCACCTGATGTACATCGTCGAGTTTCAGAGCAGGATTTTAGTGTTTGTTCAGTGGGGATTTCTCTACTTGACCAGCAATCGGGGTGCCATGCTGATTACCGGCCACGCCGCCACAGACATCTTGCAGAGCAATCAGCCTATGAAGAGCCCTGTGGATTAGCCCAAGTTTTAGCGGACCACTTGCTCGCGCGCGGCTCGGTCAGGCATCGGCGTCCACGGCGTTTGTTTCCGAGCCACGACCGCAAGAGAGATCCCCCATGGCCCTGCGGGCCACCAAAGCTGACGAAAGACCGCAAGCCCGGAACCGAGCCGCGACCGCGAGGGAGCGGTCTTCCGCGTGTTTTCCAGAGGAGTGGTTGTGACGAACTTCGATTAGCTCAGCTGAGGGTTGTGAAGACAATCAACGATCGAGGCCGACGCCGCGAAGTAGCTTTTGAAAGCGAGGGGCGCCGCGTAGAGGATCATAGAGTGGATCGACTTTAAGGTTTGTGGGTAGATTGGAATGTTCCCGGTAAGCTTGCTCCAATGATGCCAGGCATTTCTCTTTATCGCCGAGGCCGGCATAGGCGACAGTATAGAGCGGGGCGAGGTCCAGGCTCCACGGTTGATTCGCCTTCTCTATCCTTTCGAAAGCCTGCCGAGCCCTGACCAAGTTACCCATGCGCCCATAAATGTAAGCCTCCCAGCTCCAAGCCCAAGGTCCGTCGCCCACACGGCGGCGCCACCGGTCTAGATCGGCCAGTGCATCTTCGAAGCGCCCCTGCTGTACATAAGCAGGGATAATCAGATGGGCTCGTCCGAGAGATGGGTCCACATCGAGCACCGCACGGAAGCGCGATATGGCGCGGTCGTACTGTCGTGAAAAGTAATAAATAGCCCCATCATCAGTGGCGATGATCAACGAAAGAGGATCAAGCTCCCGAGCCCGTTCACTTTCGTCCAAAGCCTCTTGGAAGCGCCCTTGAAGAGCCAGGCATTCGGCCAACCAATGGTGAGCCGTCGAGTAATTCGAATTCAATTGAATGGCTCGGCGATATTCCTTTTCCGCCGTTCGCCAGTCCCAGTCGTAGTTCTCGGCTATCAAGGCCAGCGACGTGTGCGCTTCGGCCAGTGAATTGTCAAGCTGCAATGCTTTAAGCGCGGCCGTTCGCGCCAGGGGCATGTACACGTTCACGGGCACGTAGCCGTAACTACTCATGATGGCGTAGGAGTCTGCCAGGCCGGCATACGCGCGGGCGTAATTGGGGTCGCGGGCGATTGCCCGCTTGAACCAGGAAACTGCGCCTTGCAATGCTTCGAGCGACCGCTTGCTCCAGAGATAGCGCCCTCTCAAGTACAAATCGTGGGCTTCATACTCTTGGGACGAAAGTGCAGCACGAGCGGCAGCCGTATTGGGTCGCTGATTGTCCAGCGTGAGTTGAATTTCGCCGGCGATTTCCTTGGCAATCTCGCTTTGGATCGCCAACAGATCTTTCGGCGCGCGATCATACTCTCGCGACCAGACGTGGGTTTGATCTTGTACCTGGATGAGCTGAGCGGTGATCCGCACATTGCTGGCATCGCGGCGTACGCTGCCCTCAAGCACGTACTGAACAGCAAGGTCGCGGGCGATTTGCCGCAGTGGTGTTCGAGCGCTCTTGTAATACATAACCGAGGTACGCGCGATGACGGCAAGGCGCCGCGGATCGAGTTTTCCCAATTGGGTGATCATTTCTTCGGTGAAGCCGTCACTGTAATAGTCCTGGGCGGGGTCTCCCGTCAGGTTCTGGAACGGCAGGACCGCCAGCCGTACCTTGCCATGAGAAACTTCTCGCCGCTCGGCCCGTTGCGACCACACAAGTAGGCTTGCCGCGGCAATCAGCACGGCGGCAGCCGTCAATAGGATGCGCCGCCAGCGGCGGACTGGGCGAGCGGGGGTGTCCGGGTCGGCTGAAGATATCGCGGCCTTCGCATCTGCGGAATGAACAGCTACGGCTTCTGCCGTAGAGGACGCGGCGTTATCCGCCTCCGGCGCGGCGGGCTCAGGCGCGGAGTTGCCGACTTGGGGCTCGTCCGTTGCAACGGGGGCAATGAAACGGTATCCCCGTCCCGTGATGGTTTGAATAAATCGAGGTTGTTCGGGGTCGTCCTTTAAGACCTGCCGAATCTTCCGGATTGCGCCGTTGATACTGTTGTCGGCGTCGAGGGAAATCCGCTTACCCCAAACGTTGTCGGCGATTTCTTGTCTTCCCACGACCCTGCCCCTTTCGTTCACCAACAAAAGCAAGATCTCCATCGGAATGCGCTCGAGCTTGAGCGCACGACCGGCCCGGCGCAGTTCATAGAGACTCGGGTCGATTTCGAAATCCCGACCGAACCTGACCGTCTGTTGAATTTTGGCTGGCTCCGGCCCCAACGTTCCGCCCTCCAGGAGGAATGGCTACATTCTAATCCGACTTCGTCGAACCACAACAAGCCTTGTATTTGCAGAGGCTTGCCAGGACATAAGAATTAAGATTTTCGACAGGTAGCCGCTATTGAGCAGGAAACGCCGCTAAGCCACTATAGCGCGCGGGGTTCGGGAATGGCATTCGGGCCGGGGTCGGTGCGGTCTGCGAGATGACAAAACAGCGATCGTGAAAAAGCACTTCATCGCGATCTAGAAAGGGACATTCATGAGTACAGCGCAGGTCTCCACTCTTGACATGGACAAACTGAATGCCTTTATCGGGCAATTTCTGGCGGATCTCGGCGCCGCGGTTCATACGGGGATGGTCGTGATTGGGGAGAAGTTGGGGCTTTACAAAGCGCTTGCCGGCGGCCCGATGAACTCCGCGGAACTGGCCGCCAGGACGCAGACTGATGAGCGCTATCTGCGAGAGTGGCTGGCTTCACAAGCGGCGGGGGGTTACGTCACGTACGACGAAAAGACCGGCAGGTTCAGCCTGAGTGAGGAACAAGCCTTCACAATGGCAAGAGAAGATAGCCCCGCCTATCTGCCAGGAGCATTTGAACTAGCTTTAGGCTCGCTGGCCGCGGTTCCACGGATTGCCGATTCTTTCCGCACCGGCGCCGGTATGGGTTGGCATGAACATGTCGATCAAGTCTTTCATGGGTGCGAGAAGTTCTTTCGTCCAGGTTATGCCGCCAATCTTGTAAGCTCATGGATTCCCGCATTAAGCGACGTCAAAGAGAAGCTGGAGGCGGGCGCAAGAGTCGCCGATGTCGGTTGCGGGAAGGGTGCTTCCACGTTGTTGATGGCAAAAGCGTTCCCTAAGTCTCTGTTCTTCGGATTCGACTACCATGACAAGTCGATTGAAGCCGCCCGCGAGTCCGCTAAACGAGAGGGAATCGCCGATCGCGTGAGCTTCAATGTGTCGAAGGCAAAAGAATTTCCAGGCAAAGACTACGATTTCGTAGCAATGTTCGATTGCTTGCATGATATGGGCGATCCGGTCGGTGCGGCTGCACACGTCCGCCAGGCGCTCGCCAAAGATGGCACGTGGATGATTGTTGAACCCTTTGCAAACGACGAATTGAAGGACAATTTGAATCC